>JAUZEM010000010.1 GCA_030839005.1 Actinomycetota bacterium
CGGCTGTCGGTCGACGACCTGCGCACGTCGTTCGGCAACGACGTCGCCACCATCGTCGACGGCGTCACCAAGCTCGAGCGCGTCCGCTTCGATTCCAAGGAGGCGCAGCAGGCCGCCACGATGCGGAAGATGCTCGTGGCGATGGCCAAGGACATCCGTGTCCTGATCATCAAGCTCGCCGACCGCCTGCACAACATGCGCACCATCGCGTCACTGCCGGAGGCGAAGCAGCGGCGGATCGCGCAGGAGACGCTCGACATCTACTCGCCCCTCGCGCACCGCCTCGGCATCCAGGACGTGAAGTGGCAGCTCGAGGACCTCGCCTTCGCGGTCCTCTACCCGAAGCGCTACGCCGAGATCGAGCAGATGGTCGCGCAGACCGCGCCGGCTCGCGACGACGACCTCGCGTCCGTGCTCGAGGCCGTGCGCACACGGCTCGACGAACTGCACATCGAGGCGGAGGTGAGAGGTCGGCCGAAGCACTACTGGTCGATCTACGAGAAGATGGTCGTGCGGGGCAAGGAGTTCGCCGAGATCAACGACCTGCTCGGCGTGCGCGTCATCGTCGACTCCGTGAAGGACTGCTACGGCGCGCTCGGGTCGATCCACGCGCTCTGGCGACCGGTGCAGGGCCGGTTCAAGGACTACGTCGCGATGCCGAAGTTCAACCTCTACCAGTCGTTGCACACGACGGTGGTGGGCCCGCGCGGGAAGCCGGTCGAGTTCCAGATCCGCACCAACGAGATGCACCGTCGCGCCGAGTACGGCGTCGCCGCGCACTGGGGCTACAAGGAACAGCGCAACCCCGCCGAGGACCTCGTCTGGTTGCAGCGGATCGTCGACTGGCAGAAGGAGACCACCGACCCGACCGAGTTCATGCAGAGCCTGAAGATCGACCTCGAACAGGACGAGGTGTTCGTCTTCACTCCCAAGGGCAGGGTGATCACGCTCCCTACGGGCGCGACTCCGGTCGACTTCGCGTACGCGATCCACACCGAGGTCGGTCATCGATGTATCGGCGCGCGGGTCAACTCGCGGTTGGTGCCGCTCGACTCGGCGTTGCAGTCGGGGGACACGTGCGAGATCTTCACGAGCAAGGTCGAAGGCGCGGGTCCGAGCCGCGACTGGACGCAGTTCGTCCAGACGCCGCGCGCGAGCTCGAAGATCCGTCAGTGGTTCTCGCGCGAACGGCGCGTCGACGCGATCGACCAGGGCCGCGACGATCTCGTCAAGGCGATGCGCCGCGAGGCGCTGCCGGCGCAGAAGCTCTTCGGGTCGCCGATCCTCGCGAAGGTCGCCGAGCAGCTCCACTACGCCGACCTCGAAGGGCTCTACGTCGGTATCGGCGAAGGCCACGTGTCGGCGAAGGCGGTCGTCCAACGTATCCAGCGCGAGCTGCGCGGCGGCGAGGAGCAGCTCCCGACCACCGTTGCCCGGCCGCCGCGCGCGCGCGGCCACCGGCGCACCGGCGCGGGCGTGCACGTCGAGGGGCTCGACGACGTCATGGTGCGGCTCTCGCGTTGCTGCACGCCGGTCCCGGGCGACGAGATCATGGGCTTCGTCACTCGCGGTCGGGGTGTCTCGGTGCACCGGACCGACTGCGCCAACGCGGTGAGCTTGCGCAGCCAGGCCGACCGAGTGATCGAGGTCGAGTGGGACAACGACGCTCCCGGTAACTACACGGTGTCCGTCGACGTCGAGGCGATCGATCGGTCGAAACTGCTGCGCGACATCGCCGACGTACTGTCGGAACACCACGTGAACATTCTCTCGTGCACCTCGCAGACGCAGTCCGACCGGATCGCCCGCTTGCGGTTCGAGTTCGAGCTCGCCGATCCCGGTCACCTCGACTCGATCCTCGCCGCGGTCAAACGGGTCGACTCCGTATACGACGCCGCGCGCGTGCTCCCGGGCATCAAGGCCTGAGTTCCGGCCGGGCCCGCCGCCCGCGAAACATCGTCGGCCGCGCGCGTGTTGCTGGCTAGCATGCCGCGCATGCCGGCGGATCGGGACGTCATGCGCGCGCCCAAGGGCATGCTCGACGTGCTGCCGCCCGAGTCCGCGCGCTGGATCGACGTGATCACGCGTTTCGCGTCGCGCGCCGAGCGCTTCGGCTACGGCCTGCTGCTGACGCCGATCGTCGACCACTACGAAGTGTTCGCGCGGGTCGGTGCGACGACCGATGTCGTGCGCAAGCAGATGTACGACTTCGTCGACCGCGGTGGCCGGCGCCTCGCGTTGCGACCGGAAGGTACGGCCCCGGTCGTTCGGGCGTACGTGCAACACCGGCCGCCGACGCCGTGGAAGGTGTGGTATCTCGCGCCGAATTTTCGGGCGGAACAACCGCAGGCGGGACGATACCGCCAGCACTGGCAATTGGGCGCGGAGGTGATCGGGATCGACGATCCCGACGTCGACGTCGAGATCATCGAGCTGCTCTGGGGCTTTTACGGCGAGCTCGGCCTGAGCGACGTGCGCCTGCTGGTCAACTCGATGGGCGATGCCGAGACGCGCGGGCGCTATCGCGAGGTCCTGCTCGCGTACTGGCGTGCCCACGAGACGCTTCTGGGCGCGGAGATGGAGCGCGCCGAGGCGAATCCCTTGCGCATTCTCGACTCGAAGCGGAGCGACTGGCTCGACATGCTCGAGCGCGCCCCACAACTCGGTGAGTACCTCAGCGACGCCTCGGCCGCGCACTTCGAACGCGTCCAAGAGGGGCTGCAGGCCCTCGGGATCGCGTTCGAGATCGCGCCTCGGCTCGTACGCGGCTTCGACTATTACACGAGCACGGTGTTCGAGCTGGCGAGCGGAGCGCTCGATGCCGCGCAGAACGCGATCGGCGGCGGTGGCCGCTACGACCGGCTGGCGCAGGAGATGGGCGGCCCCGCCGCACCGTCGATCGGCTTCGGTTCCGGCATCGAACGTCTGCTCCTCGCGTGCGACGCGGAAGGGGTGCTGCCGGTGCCGGCGACGCAGCTCGACGCGTTCGTCATCGACCTCGTCGGCGTGGCCGACACGGCCCGGTTGCTCGCCGAACTGCGCGAGTCCGGGCTCGCCGCCGACCGGGCGTACGGCGGTCGCTCGACCAAGAAGCAATTCGCGGCGGCTGGTCGATCGGGCGCGCGTTGGGCCGTCATCATCGGAGCGGACGAGGCGAAGCGGGGAGTGGTTGCGGTCAAATTCCTGCGATCCGAGCAGCCGCAGTGTGAGGTGCGACGCGAGGAGATCGCGGCGTGGCTGCGGACCCGCAAGGACGAAGCGCCGACATGATGCGATCGCATCGAGCGGGCGACCTTCGCGCCGACGACATCGGCGAGTCCGTCGTGGTCTGCGGATGGGTGGCCAGCCGGCGCGATCACGGTGGCAAGGTGTTTCTCGATGTTCGCGACGTCGCCGGAGTCGTGCAGGCGGTTGTCGATCCGCAGGTTGCCGGTCTCGAGGTCGCGCACCGCCTCCGCCACGAATGGGTCGTACGCGTCGTCGGCGACGTCTGCGCGCGACCGGACGGGACGGTCAACGACGAGCTGCCCACCGGCGCGGTCGAGGTGCTCGCTCGGGAGATAGAGGTGTTGTCGGAGGCGGAGCCCCCTCCGTTCCCGCTCGACGACCGCGTCGACATAGACGAGGTGTTGCGTCTGCGGCATCGGTATCTCGACCTGCGACGCGCGCCGATGCAGCGCAACCTACGACTGCGTGCTGCCGTGAACCGCGTCATGCGCGAAGCGATGGCCGAGCAGGACTTCGTCGAGATCGAGACGCCGATGCTCATCGCGTCTACGCCGGAGGGTGCGCGCGATTTCGTCGTCCCTTCCCGTCTTCGGCCGGGCGAGTTCTACGCGCTGCCGCAGAGTCCGCAGTTGTTCAAGCAGCTGCTGATGGTCGGCGGCTTCGATCGCTACTTCCAGATCGCACGATGCCTGCGCGACGAAGATCTCCGAGCCGATCGCCAGTTCGAGTTCATGCAGCTCGACGTCGAGATGACGTTTGCCGACCAGGAGGATGTGCTCGACGCGGTGTCGGTCGCGGTCCTCGCCGCGGCCGAAGTCGCACGCCCGGGTGTCCGGCTGGGGTCGATCCCCCGGATGACGTGGCACGAGGCGATAGAGCGCTACGGCTGCGACAAGCCCGACCTCCGATTCGGCATGGAGCTGGTGGAGCTGACCGAGGTCTTCGGCCAGACCGACTTCCGCGCGTTTGCGGGCGCCGACGCGGTGAAAGGCATTCGGGTCGGGGGCGAGGCCGAGATGACGCGCTCGCGGCTCGACGCGCTGACGGAACGAGCGAAGTCCCTCGGCGCGGCCGGCCTCGTCTGGATGCGCGTGCGTGACGGTGGCGTGCTCGAGTCGCCGGTTGCGAAGTTTCTGTCGGAATCCGAGCAGCTCGCTCTGGTCGACGTCCTTGGTCTGGTCGGCGGCGACCTGGTGCTGATCGTCGCGGGCAAGCGCACGATGGTCCGCGACGTGTTGGGCACGCTTCGCCTCGACCTGGGACGCCCGCCCGTGTCGGAGGGCGGGCTGCGGTTCTTGTGGGTCGTCGATTTCCCACTGTTCGAGGAGACCGACGACGCCGGCGGCGGCCCCGCGCCGATGCATCACCCGTTCACGATGCCCCACCCCGACGACATCGACCGGTTGGAGTCTGATCCGTTGTCGGTCCGCGCCCAGGCCTACGACCTCGTGCTCAACGGGTGGGAGCTGGGCTCGGGATCGGTGCGTATCCATCGGTCCGACGTGCAGCAACGCATCTTCTCGTTGCTGGGATTCGACGCCGAGGACGCGCGCCGGCGCTTCGGTTTCTTGCTCGACGCGTTCCGCTTCGGCGCTCCGCCGCACGCGGGCTTCGCCGTCGGCGTCGACCGGTTCGTCGCCGTCCTCGCGGGCGAGGAGAACATCCGTGAGGTGATCGCGTTCCCCAAGACGCAGTCCGGCGTCGACCTCATGACGAACGCTCCCACCCCGATCGACGCCGCCCAACTCCGCGACCTGGGACTCCGCCTCCTCGACCCCAAGCCCTGACCGGTCGATCCACCAAACTGTTTGGTGGGAAATTGGCGCGAGGTGTCGGTTCGGGGTCAAACAGTTCGGTGTCTCACGAGGACCCTACGGTTCGCGCGATGGACGCACATCTCGCACGATTCGAATCCCTCCTCGCGTCGCAACGCGGCCTGATCACGTTGGACCAGCTGCGTGGCGGACAGCTGAGCGACGACCGAACCCGAAGCCTTATCCGTCGACGGGTGCTCCGCCGGATCCGTCCGCGTGTTTTCGGCCTCGTCGGCACACCAGATTCGTGGGAGCGTGGCCTGCTCGCCGTCGTGCTATCCGTCGATGGATCCGTGGCTTCTCACTCCTCGGGGGCTCGGTTGTGGAATTTCGAGCCGCGGCCCGTAGATCGATACGAGACCACGGTCGCGAATGGTCATCGATCCGACATGCGAGGAGTCGCTCAACACCGGTCACGAACGCTTGGCGACGAGGACCTTGTCACACGCGACGGGATCGCATGCACCTCCTTCGAGCGGACGCTCTGCGACTGCACCACCCTCCTGAGCGAACGTCAGCTCGGGCGCGTCCTTGATGACGGGCTTCGTCGGGGAGTTGCATCCTTACGACGCCTGAGTGATTGCTCCGAACGAATTGAGTCCGGACCCGGGGGTCATATGTCGATCGTGCGGTCGCTGCTGGAGTCGCGCGGCCTCGGGTTCGATCCAGGCGGCAGCAGTTCGGAGTTGTACGTGCTCGAGGTACTTCGCCGGGCGCGGCTGCCTCTACCGGTGCAGCAGTACCGAGTCAAAATCGGAGCCAAGACCTTCCGCCCCGACTTTGCTTGGCCGGAGTGGAAGGTGTTCGCCGAGTACTACGGCCTTCCGTTCCACATTGGTGCGAGCGCAGTCGTCGCGGACAGCGAGCGACTGACCGCGTTGTCGGCGGCGGGCTGGTTGCCCCTTGTGTTCACCCACGCGTCGTCCGATCGGGAGATCGTCGAACGCACCGTCGCCGCTCTGCATCAGCGAGGTGTTAGGCGCGAACTCGGTGCGTAGCGCCAATTTCCCACCAAACTGTTTGGAGGAATATCGGCGCACGGCGACACCCTGCCGCCAAACTGTTTGGTCAAATTGGGGGGCCTAGCCTGGCGGGCGTGACTCGAGGGCCTGATCTGTTCGCGTCGGCGGTCGAAGAGCGTCTCGCGCGGAAGGCTCCGCTCGCCGCTCGCTTGCGGCCGCGGACGCTCGACGAGGTCGTCGGGCAGGTTCACCTCCTCGGGTCCTCCAAACCGCTACGGGTCCTCATCGAGTCGGATCGGCTGTCGTCGGTCATCATTTGGGGTCCGCCCGGCACGGGCAAGACGACCATCGCCCGGCTCGTCGCGGGGGTGAGCGAGAAGGCGTTCGAGACGCTCAGCGCGGTGAGCGCGGGCGTCAAGGACGTGCGCGAGGTCGCGGAACGGGCACGGGCGAGGCTCGGAGAGAGGGGACAGGGGACGATCCTGTTCCTCGACGAGGTTCACCGCTTCTCGCGCGCACAGCAGGACGTCCTGCTGCCGTTCGTCGAGGAAGGCCTGCTCGTACTCGTCGGCGCGACGACCGAGAACCCGTTCTTCTCGCTCACCGGCCCGCTGCTCTCGCGCAGCACGTTGTTCCGTCTCGAGCCGCTCGACGATCCGGCGCTCGAGCAGCTCGCGCGGCTCGCGCTCGTTGACGTCGAGCGCGGACTCGGCTCCGAGCCGACGGAGATCGACGACGACGCGCTCCGCCATCTGATCGACAAGAGCGAGGGTGACGCGCGGCATCTGCTCACGGTGCTCGAGGTCGCGCACGCGTTGACGGTCCAGGCCGACCGCACCACCATCACGCTGGCCGACGCGGAGGCCGCGCTCGCGTTGCGCAGCGTGCGCTACGGCGACGACGAGCACTACGACATCATCTCCGCGTTCATCAAGTCGATTCGCGGTTCCGATCCCGACGCGGGCCTGTACTGGCTCGCGCGAATGCTCGAAGCGGGTGAGGATGCGCGTTTCATCGCCCGCCGGCTCGTCATCCTCGCGAGTGAGGACATCGGACTCGCCGATCCGCAGTCGCTCCTCACTGCCGACGCGGCCGCGCGGGCCGTCGAGTACGTCGGGCTGCCCGAGGTTGCGATCAACCTCGCGCACGCGGTGATCCATCTCGCGCTGGCGCCCAAGAGCAACAGTGTCATCTCGGCGCTCGGCGCGGCGACCGGCGCCGTCCGTGATCGCCGGCCGGGTCCGGTTCCGATGCATCTGCGTGACGCCCACTATCGCGGGGCGCAGATGCTCGGCCACGGGAAGGGCTACGTCTATCCTCACGACGACCCGAACGGGTGGGTGCCGCAGGAGCATCTCCCGGTCGAGGTGGCCGGGGAGCGGTTCTACCGTGCCACCGGACACGGCGCCGAGCGGCTCCTGATCGAGCAGTGGCGGAAGCGACGCGGAGAGGACGCGGGAGAAGATGTCGACGGGTGACGGGTTGGCGATCATCGCGGCCACGGTCGTAACCATCCTCGTGGCCGTCCTCGCCACCGTGCTGGTTTTGTTGTCCCGAACGTTGCGCGAGCTGCGAGCGGCGCTCGTGATCCTCGAGGAGGACGCGCTCGCGTTGCTCGATGACGCGCGCGTCTCGGTACGCGACGCGGCGACGGAGATCGACCGCGTGGAACGGCTGGTGACGTCCGCCGAACATCTCGACGAGGCGAAGCGCGCCATCGCGACACCGGTCGTGAAGGCAATGGCATTCGGTACCGGCGTATCGCGCGCGGCGCAACGGCTGCGCGAAGGGGAGGTGCGACGCGGACTGCCGACGTCGAAGCGCCGGAGATCGGCGTCGTGATCAAGCGTCTCGTGTGGCTCGTCATCGGTTTTCTTCTCGGTCTGGGATCGTCGTGGACCGTGATGCGTCGGGTGCGTCGCGTCGCCATTCGGCTCGCGCCGCCCGACGTCGTCGACCGCTGGAGCGGCAGCGTCCGCGCCGCCGTGCAGGAAGGGCGCGACGCCATGCGCGCCCGCGAAGCGGCCTTCAAAGGCAGCTCTGCCCGTAGCGGCGGCAAGTAACCTGGCGCGGCGATGCCCGACCGTCCGACCACCGCCGACGAGCTACGCCGCGCCTTCGTGGAGTTCTTCACCGAACGCGCGCACGTGCACGTGCCGTCGGCGAGCGTCATTCCCGTCGACAAGTCGTTGCTGTTCACGGTCGCGGGCATGGTGCCCTTCAAGCCGTACTTCACCGGCGAGGAAACCGCGCCGTACAAGCGCGCGGTGTCCGTCCAGAAGTGCGTGCGGGCCGGCGGAAAGCACAACGACCTCGACGACATCGGGCGGACGAACCGGCACTTCTCGTTCTTCGAGATGCTCGGCAACTTCAGCTTCGGCGACTACTTCAAAGCCGAGGCGATCCCGTGGGCGTGGGAGTTCTACACGGGGGTCCTGAAGCTCGACCCCGATCGGCTCTGGGTGACCGTGCACGAGGACGATGACGAGGCCGAGCAGATCTGGCGCGAGCGTGTGGGCTTTCCGGCCGTTCGGATCCAGCGTCTCGGCGAGGAGAATTTCTGGCGGATGGCCGATACCGGACCGTGCGGGCCTTCGTCGGAGATCTTCTGGGATCTCGGGCCCGAGTTCGGCCCCGACGGGGGTCCGATCACCGAGGCGGACCGCTATATCGAGATCTGGAATCTCGTGTTCATGCAGTTCGACCAGCTGGCCGACGGAACGCGCGTCCCACTGCCGAAGCCGAGCATCGACACTGGCGCCGGTCTCGAGCGCAACTTGATGGCGTTGCAGGAGAAGACGTCGATCTGGGACATCGACGTCTTCACGCCGTTGCGAGCGGCGGCGGAGCGGGTTACCGGTGCGCGCTCGGGCGCCGGCGAGTCAACCGATGTGTCCTTGCGCATCATCGCCGAGCACGCGCGCACGATGACGTTCATGGTGAGCGACGGTGTGCGGCCGTCGAACCAGGAGCGGGGCTACGTCTTGCGGCGGATCATTCGCCGGGCCGTGCGGCATGCGTACCTGCTGGGCGCGCGCGACGTCGTGATGCCGGCGATGGTCGACGCGGTGGTCGCAACGATGAGCAACGCATATCCGGAGATCGTCACGACGCACGGCGTCGTCCGCAAGATCGTCGAACGAGAAGAGGAGTCGTTTCGCGCCACGTTGCAACGCGGCGTCGACATGCTCTCCGAGATCGTCGATAGAACCGACGTCTCCGGCGACGACGCGTTCTTCCTCCACGACACGCTCGGCTTCCCGATCGATCTCACGCGCGAGATCGCCGGTGAGCGCGGCCGCGCCGTCGACCTCGCCGGATTCGAGACGCGGATGCAGGAGCAGCGCGTGCGGGCCCGCGCCGCGGCAGAGGAAGCCGGCGCGGCGCAGAGCGCTCCGCTCGAGATCTTCCGGGAGCTCGTCGAGACGCACGGCCCGACCGAATTCACCGGGCGCCAGGAGTATTCGTCGAACGGAAAATTGCTCGCGCTCCTCGTCGGCGGCGAACGCGTCGGCCAGGCGCCCGAAGGTCTCGAAGTCGACGTCGTCCTCGACCGCACGCCCTTCTACGCGGAGTCAGGTGGCCAGATCGGCGACACGGGCACGATCACGACGGCGCCGGGCGCGATCCTCGACGTGATCGACACGCAGTACGGGTTGCCGGGACAGATCACCCTGCACCGAGGCCGCGTGCGCGCCGGCACGGTGAGCGAAGGTGACGAGGTTCTCGCGGAGATCGACGGAGTCCGCCGCGATCGCATCCGGCGAAATCACACCGCCACCCACGTGTTGCACTGGGCGTTGCGCGAGGTGCTGGGCTCCCATGTGCAGCAGGCGGGCTCGTTCGTCGGCCCCGACCGGCTGCGCTTCGACTTCTCGCATCACGAGCCGGTCACCGCCGAACAGCTGGCGCAGGTCGAGCGCCTGGCGAACGCGCAGGTGATCTCCGACGCGCCCGTCCGGCACTACGAGACCACGAAGGCCGAGGCCGAGCGCATCGGCGCGATCGCGTTCTTCGGTGAGAAGTACGGCGACATCGTGCGCGTGCTGGAAGCCGGACCGTCGACCGAGCTCTGTGGCGGCACGCACGTGCACGCACTCGGGTTCATCGGTCCGATCAAGGTCGTGAGCGAAGGATCGATCGGGTCGAATCTCCGGCGGATCGAGGCGATGACCGGCGACGGGGCGTTCGAGTACATCGAGTTCGAGGAACAGTTGCTGCGACGCGCCGGCGAGCTCCTGCGCGCGACGCCGAAGGAGGTTCCCGACCGCATCGAACGTCTCACCGAGCAGGTGCGCGCGCTCCAGGACGAGCTGCGGGGTCTGAGAGCCAGGGAAGCGACGAGCGCGGCGGGAGAGCTCGCCGGCCGGGCCGAGCGCGGGGTCCTCGTCGCACGCGTCGACGGGTACGGAACCGGAGAGTTGAGGCAGCTCGCGCAGGAGACCGTGCGCGCGCTCGGCAGCGGCGTGGTCGCGCTCGTCGGCGCGGCCGACGGAAAGGCGGCGATCGCGGTCGCGATCAGCAAGGACGTCGTCGCCCGGGGCGCGGCCGCCGACGCGATCGCCAAGCCTGCCGCCGGCAAGCTCGGCGGTGGTGTGGGCAAGGGCGCGGAGGCCGTGGCCGGCGGTGGCCAGAACGTCGCCGGCATCGACGACGCGCTCGCGGTCGTGCGCGAGCTGGCGGCGCAGTGGGGGTCGTGATCGCGACGGCCGGTACCCGCGCGTTGGGCGTCGACCTCGGGACGCGGCGCATCGGGCTCGCCCTCTCGGATCCGTCTCGAACTGTTGCAACCCCCCACGAGGTCCTCCGCCGCAGCGGCGATCCGGCCGCCGACCGGCGCGCCATCGTCGACACCGCGCGCCGGCAGGACGCGAACGTGATAGTGGTCGGTCTGCCGTTGTCGCTTTCCGGTCGGTCGGGACCCGCGGCGCGGGCCGCGTTGGAGGAGGTCGAAGCGCTACGCGCGGTCGCGGGGGACATCGAGGTCACCGTGCACGACGAGCGGCTCACCACGGTGACCGCCGAACGCGCGTTGACCGAGGCGGGCATGCGCCGCGAGGCGCG
>JAUZEM010000118.1 GCA_030839005.1 Actinomycetota bacterium
CGAGACGATCGCGGCAGCCATGTTCTGACCGACGGGCGTGTCGATCCGTCGCGACAGGCGGAACGTGCCGGCATGGATCTGGGTGCCCAACCGGCTTCCGAGGGCGCCGAACACGTTGCCCCGCATCCCGATCGCGGCCGGGACGAGGACGATCAGGCCGGGCAGGAGCTTGAGCGTGTGGGTGATGGAGGCCAGCGTGAGGCCGGTGACGAGATCGCCGCCCGAGGAGATCAGGAGCGCGACGAAGCCCGCCCGGACCCCAGCGAAGTCCGCGCGGAGAAACGCGACGAAGCGCGCGCCCACACGGCGCGAGGAGCGGGGCATGAGGAACTAGGCGGGTCAGCCATCTGAAATCCTCCGGAACCCGTCAAGGCTACCCCGTACGGCTCAAGGCGCGAAGCGCCACCTCGTCGCCGTGGCCTGGAAGAGCGTCGACTCCTTGGCGATGTCGTGCGCGAACCATCCGAACACCACGTTCGGACGAACCACGTAGACGACGTCGAGGAACTCGAGCGTCATTTCCCAGTCGTACTTCGGCTCGTACACCTCGATGAACGCGCGCCGGACCTGCTCGTCGTCGACCGCACGTGCGGTTCCTTCGAGGATGACACAGTCGTCGGCGTCCTCGAGGTTGACGGTGACGCGCGGGTCGCGCGCGATGTTCGATGCGTGCCGCGCACCGGTCGAGAACTGCACGGTGTCGTCGAGCCACACGCCCCACACCGGCCGTACGTGCGGCCGGCCCGACGGCCCGATCGTCGTCACCCAGTAGCTGCGCGCCTCCGACAGCTGCTCCTCCGCCCATCGCCAGGGCAGCGGCGCTGCCCCGAGGTAACCCTCGGGCATGTCGGGACGATCTCCAACTGGTTCGTTCACCATGTGGGGCGATGCGTCAGACCGTCAGACGGTGATGCCGTAGAGCTCGGCCACGTTGTCGTGCAGGATGCGGCTCCGGGCACGGTCGTCGAGCTGCATGGCGTGCTGCGCGAGGAGCTCCTGGCTGTGCGGCCAGGTCGCGTCGCTGTGGGGGAAGTCGTTGGCCCACATCAACCGGTCGGTGTTCATGAGGTGCGCGGTGCGGAACGCGACCCAGTCGTCTTGGAACGTGAGATAGACGTTGCCGGCGAACCACTCGCTCGGACGGCGTGAGAGCTCGCCCGCCGTCAACCAATTGCGATGGCGGTCGTAGCCGTGATCGGCGCGGTACATCCAGTGCGGCGCCCAGCCCGCGTCGGCCTCGACGCACACGACGCGCAGGTCGGGATGGCGTTCGAAGACCGCGCCGAAGATCAGCGTACCGATGATGTCCTGGTTGCCGCGCACGATGCTCATGAAGCTGTTGAGCTTCGGGCCGCGTACGTGTTCGGCTCCCGGCGTGTCGGTGCGGCTCGTCAGGATGTGAAACGACGGCGGCAAACCGAGATCGATGATCGCGTCCCAGAGCTCGTCGTACATCGGGTGGTCGTAGTCGTTTAAGGGCGGGATGCCGGGAAGCATCACGCCCTTCAACCCCAGCCGCTTGATCTCCTCGAGATCACGGATGCCGTCTTTCGGTGTGACGAGCGCGGTCTGACCCATTCCGATGAGGCGCTCGGGCGCGGTCGCGCAGAACTCGGCGATCCACTGGTTGTACGCGTGGAAGCACGCACGCTGGTACTCGGCGTCGGGATGGTTGCAGAGCAGCATGCCGACCGACGGGTAGATGACCTCGGCGACGACGCCGTCGGTGTCCTGGTCGGCCAGGCGGGCAACCGGGTCCCACCCCCCGCGCCACAACTCCTCGAAGCGTTTGCCGCTGTCGAGCCGGACTTCTTCGCTCGGCCGGCCCGCGGCGGCGACCAACCAGAACGGCACCAGGCTCTTGCCGTTGTCGATCAGCATCACGTCGCCAAGCGCGTCGTGGTGGTGCAGGCGCGGCGCCCGATCGCGGTACGCGGGATCGATGCGGTCGAGGTAGGTGCCCGGCGGCTCGGTGACGTGTGAATCGGCGGAGATACAGGGCCCGAGCGTCGCAGTCATGATCCGAGTCTCGCGCTTTCGGTCGGCGGTCACATAGGTGGAGTCACGAGTTCGTGTTCCCGGGCCGATAGATGCCTTCATCTGTTCGGTTACGGTCGTGGCATCGAGCCCAACGACCCTCTTCCGGACGACCTCGGGCCAACAGGCTGATGATGGGCCGGCCCGCAGCGGTCCGCGGGCCGGCCCCGACCACTGCACTCGAGGTCTTCGGCGTCGACGACATCGTCGGCTACCGGCGCTCGCCGAGCGATGTGATGCGGCTGATCCTCTTCAGCCTCGCGACCGTCGCACTGCTCACGCTCACGCGGTGGGCAGAGGGCACCGTCCGCGCGTTCGAGAGCGATGTCGTCGCGCTGTTCGGCGGCTTGAACCCGTCGGTCGAACGAGCACTCAGCCAGACGCTCTCGGTCGCCGCGGGCGTCATGGGTCTGGCGGTATACGTCCCGCCGCTCCTCTTGAAGCGCTATCGGCTGATCGGTTACATCGTCGTCGCCAACCTCGCGACCGCGCTCTTCGTGGGCGTGGCGACATGGTGGTTGAACCAGGCTGTCTCCCAGCCGCTGCTGGCAACGGTCGTCGACCGTTTCGGTGCGACCGCAAACGGCTCACTCAACCTCTGGACGCTCGCCCAACTCACGTCGTCGTTCGTCATCCTGGCCCCGTTCGTCGGCCGGCGGTGGCGGCAGGCCGGCATCGTGATCCTTGCCACCTTCGTGCTCGGCCGCATCGTCCTCGTGTCCGGCCTGCCCGCTGAGATCTTCCTCGTCGTCGCCATCGGCGCGACGGTCGGGGTCGCGGTGCTCCTCGCCTTCGGTCGCCCCGACCGGCGTCCGACCATGGCCGCGGTGGGGGCGGCGCTCGCGTCGAGCGCGTTGCCTCGCGTCGCGCTCGAGCCGTACACCATGGGCGTGCGCGGTGCGCGGTGGTACGTCGCGACCGGCGCCGATGGCGCCCGATTCTTGGTCAAGGTACTCAGTCCCGATGAGCGTTCGGTCGACCTGCTGTATCGCACATACCGCTACCTGCGCCTGAAGAACGTCGGCGACGAGCGGCCGTTCTCGTCGCTGCGCCGATCGGTCGAGCACGAGGCGTTCGTCGCCCTCCAAGCGCGAGATGTCGGCGTAGCGACGCCGCGCATGCGCGCCGTCGCCCAGGTCGGCGAGGACTCGATGCTGATCGCCTACGAGATGATCGGGGCCCGCCGCCTGGACCACATCCACGGCCACGAAGTCTCGGATCGGCTCCTGCGCGACCTGTGGGCGCAGATCACGTGCCTGCGAGCGCACCGCATCGCTCACCGCGACCTGCGGCGCGCCAACGTTCTCGTCGACGGCGACGACGAGCCGTGGCTCACCGGCTTCGCGTTCAGCGAAGTCGCCGCAAGCGACGACCAGATCGACGGTGACGTCGCGCAGCTCCTGGCCGCCCTGTCGCTCACGGTCGGGGCCGGCCGTTCCGTGACCAGTGCCGTCGAGGCACTCGGTCCGCATACTGTCGGGACCGCGCTCGCACGGCTGCAGCCCAACGCGCTCAGCGACTCGACCCGGGCCGAGCTCAATAAGCGCCCGGGCCTCCTCGAGGAGCTACAGGACACGGTCGGGCAACAGTGCGACGTGAGCGAGCCGAGCTACGTTCCTGTCGAGCGGATCAGCAAGCAACGCGTCCTCACCGCGGCGATGCTCGTGGCGGTCACCTATTTCCTCCTGCCGCAACTGGCCGATCTGCCGGGCGTCTTGCGCGAGATCGGTGCTGCCGAGTGGAGCTGGGTTCCGCTCGTCGTGCTGTTCTCGGCCTTGACCTACGTCGGCGCCGCGCTCGGCATGGGCGGCGCGGTGCCCACGCGCCTGCGCGCCGTCCCGACCTTGCTGGCGCAGGTAGCAGCCTCGTTCGCGAGCAACCTCGCACCCGCGGGCGTCGGCGGCATGGCACTCAACGTGCGCTACTTGCAGAAGTCGGGCGTAGATGCTCCGGTGGCGGCGTCGAGCGTGGGGCTCAACTCGGTGGCCGGCTTCGCAAAGCACATGGTTCTCATGTTCGTCTTCTTCGCTTGGGCCGGAAAGTCCGCTCTCGGCTCGATCTCACTGCCCAGTTGGTCGGTCGTCGCCATCGGTGTCGCCGTTGTCGCGGTATCGATGGCGAGCGCTATCGCGATCCCGGCCACCCGCAAGCTGCTCGCCGCGAAGCTCGTACCCGTTCTCGGCAGCGCGTTGAGTGGCCTCGCCGCGGTGATTCGGAGTCCCGGCAAGATCGCGCTGCTGCTCGGCGGCTCCGCGGTGCTCACGCTGAGCTACGTCTTGGCCGTCTACTTCTCGACCGTCGCCTTCGGAGGCGGCCTCGACCTGGCTCAGGTCGGTGCTGCGTACCTCGTCGGTTCTGCCATCGCCACCGTCGCGCCCACTCCCGGCGGGCTCGGCGCGCTCGAGGCGGCGGTGATCGCGAGTCTCGTCAGCGCGGGCATGCCCAGCACGGCGGCGGTCCCGGCGGTGTTCCTGTTCCGAATCGGTACCTACTGGCTCCCGATCCTCCCTGGCTGGTTCGCGTTCAACCACCTCCGCCGAGAGGCCTTCGTCTAGCTATCTTCCCTCGCGAGGCTCGTGGCGCAGGTGGTCGGTGGCATACAACGGAACTGTTGTGGCCCCGAGGGCCGAGCTCCCGGGCCCGTGAATGCCTTCAGCCGGCATTGAAGGGCCCGAGAGTCTTCGCGAGGTGTTTGGGAGTCGGCTTACGGGTTCTGTTGCGCGCACCTTCTCCCTTCAGTGGAAGTCGCGGGAGCGCAGGTTTTCCGCCAGGCTGATCGGCAGGCGCGTGATGCGCCCGGCGACGAGGTTGATCACCCCTTGGTGCTTCTCCAACACCCCGCGCACCCGGAGCGCGGGTGCACCGCGCGCGACGATGCGGAACCGTTTCCATACGCCCTTCGCGCAGATCACGTTGACCAGACCCGTCTCGTCCTCGAGGTTCAAGAACACCGTGCCCTTGGCGGTCGCCGGTTGCTGGCGGTGCGTGACCACCCCCGCGACCTCGACCACCGTTCGGTCGGGCAGCTCGCGTAACTGCGCGCTCGTGACGACCCCCTGACGCGTCAGCTCCTCCCGTACGAACTCGGTCGGATGCTTGCCGACACTCAAGCCCATCGCCCACAGGTCGGCGTACACGGTCTCCATCTCGGTCATGCCGGGCAGCGGGGGCGCGTCGGTGCCGGTGACGACACCGGGCAACGTCTCGACGACCGTGCCGTCACGGCGCGCGTTGGGCCGGGCGGTGCCGAGCGCGCCGGCGGCCCATAACGCGGCCCGGCGCGACTGGCCGAAGCAGCCCTCGAACGCACCGGCGGTCGCGAGCGCCTCGACCTGGTCGACCGTTGCACCGGTACGCCGCACGAAATCCTCGAGGTCGGTGAAGGCGCGCACCACCCGTTCGTCGTCGATGCGGTCGAGGAGCGCGTCGTGCAAACCGCGCACGCTCCGCAGACCGAGCCGTATCGCGAGGTGCGACGGTTCGGCGTGGAAGCCGCGCAGCGGTCGGCCGATCGGCTCGTCGTCGAGCGAACGAGGTTCGAGCGTCGCGTCACGGCACGACGCGTTGAGATCGGGGCCGAGCACCTGTACGCCGTGACGGCGCGCGTCGCGCACGATCGAGTGCGGCGAGTAGAACCCCATCGGTTGGGCATTCAACAGCGCGGCCGCGAACTCCGCCGGGTAGTGGTACTTGATCCACGAGCTCGAGTAAACGAGGTAGGCGAAGCTCACCGAATGACTTTCGGGAAAACCGAAACTCGAGAACGCCTCCAGCTTCGTGTAGATCTGCTCCGCGGTGTCGCCGGTGATACCGCGTTCGGCCATCCCCGCCAGAAGGCGCGCGCGCATCCGCTCCATACGCGCCTGGCTGCGCTTCGAGCCCATCGCCTGACGCAACTGGTCGGCTTCGGCGGCGCTGAACCCTGCGCAGTCGACCGCGAGCTGCATGAGCTGCTCTTGGAACAACGGCACGCCGAGCGTCTTCCGGAGCGACGGCTTGGTCAACGGATGGATGTACGTGACCTCTTCCTCGCCGTTACGGCGCCGCAGGTACGGATGCACGGAACCGCCTTGGATCGGGCCGGGACGGATGAGCGCGACCTCGACCACGAGGTCGTAGAAATTCCGCGGTCGTAGCCGCGGCAGCGTCGCCATCTGGGCCCGGCTCTCCACCTGGAACACGCCGATGGTGTCGGCCGCGCACAAGAGGTCGTACACCTCCGGTTCCTGCGGGATCGTGGCAATGTCGATAGCGACGCCCTGCGCGCGCACGAGATCGACGGCGAGGTGCAGCATCGTCAGCATGCCGAGGCCGAGCAGGTCGTACTTCACGAGCCCCGCGGCCGCGCAGTCGTCCTTGTCCCACTGGAGCACCGAACGGCCCTCCATGCGCGCCCATTCGACCGGGCAGAACTCGACGAGCGGGCGGTCGGCCATCACCATGCCGCCCGAATGGATGCCGAGGTGTCGCGGAAAGTCGATCACCGCGCTCGCGAGCTGGAGCGCGAGCTGCGGGATCGCGGGCGGTCGTGTCGTTGCCGACGGTCCGTCGAGGGGGACGCCGTCGCGCACCCTGTCCCGCATCGAACGTTCCATTCGTCGCTCGTTGCGCGGCGTGACCTGCCGGTGGTCCGGGAGCGCTTGATCGGTCAACTCACCGAAGGCCTCGGGGCCGGCGGCCCAGCGGTCGACCCACTTGCCCAGCGCGTCTGCCTGACCCGGGGCGATGCCCACCGCTTTCGCCATCTCTCGGAGCGCGCTGCGGGGCCGGTACGTGATCACGTTCGCCACTTGGGCCGCGCGGTCGCGCCCGTAGCGCTCGTACATGTACTGGATCACTTCTTCGCGGCGTTGGTGCTCGATGTCGAGATCGATGTCGGGAGGACCGTCACGTTCGGGTGACAGAAACCGCTCGAACAGCAAGCCGAGATCGACCGCGTCGGCCTTGGTGACACCGATCGCGTAACAGACCGCGCTGTTCGCCGCGCTCCCGCGGCCCTGGCAGTAGATG
>JAUZEM010000142.1 GCA_030839005.1 Actinomycetota bacterium
CGCCGCAAGTGCCCGCGCCCTCGCAGTCGGTGATCGCGTGTTCGGGATCACTGGTGGGGGCGCGCAGGCCGAGTACGTCGCGGTCCCGGCCGTTCATTGCGCAGCGGTGCCTGCGCACCTCGATCTCGTCGCGATGGGCGGCGTGCCCGAGGCGTTCCTCACAGCACACGACGCCATGGTCACGCAAGCCCACGTGTCGGCCGGCGAATGGGTGCTCGTGCACGCGATCGGCTCCGGGGTCGGAACCGCCGCGCTGCAGCTCGCGCGGGCGCTCGGCGCACGCGTCGTCGGCACCGCTCGTACCGCCGACAAGATCGAGCGCGGCCGAGCGTTGGGCCTCGACGCGGGAATCGAACCGACGCGCACTGCCGACGGCACGCTCGACGTCGACGCGCTGGCGTGGGCGATCGTCGAAGCAACCGACGGTGGCGCGCACGTCACCCTCGATCTCGTCGGCGGTGACTACGTGATCGCCGACGTGAACGCAGCCGCGCCGAAGGGGCGCATCGTGTGTATCGGGATGATGGCGGGTTCCCGGGCGTCACTGCCCCTCTCGTCGATCCTCGCCAAGCGCCTGACCCTCATCGGCACGGTGCTCCGGGGACGCGATGTGGCGGAGAAGGCCGCGGCGACCGACGCGTTCGTGCGCGACGTCGTGCCCATGTTGGCCGACGAACGGATCGCGCCGGTCGTCGAGGCGACACTTCCGCTGGCGCAAGCGGAGGATGCCTACGCCCTCCTCGAATCGGACGCCACGTTCGGCAAGGTCATTCTCGACTGCCGCTGACGCTCGGATCGGGCGCTCAGCTGATCGTCACGACGAGCTGGTGGCCGGGTGTGCCCGTCGCTTGCACGCTGAAGGCGCGCTTCGAGTCGAGGCCGATCACCCATGTGAGCACGCCTTCGAAGTCGCCGGTCTCGACGATCGCGCGGACGTGGTTCGTGTGCCCGACCGGAACGCTCTTCGGGCCGTTGTAGGTCTGTTTGCCGGTGGCGAAGTCGTAGCCGTACCCCGGCTTGACCTTCACCACCACGAACGCACTTCCCGCGACCGCGACGGGTGCGCCCGACGCGTCGCCGACGAACGGTGGCGTGCCGTAGATCACGGAGTAGCCGGGCGGGTCGGCCCCCTTTCCGTTGAAGTCGAAGATGACGTGGTCGACGCAGTCGTCTCCGAGCTCCTTCACGTCCGTGAGGAGCGACGGCTGCGCGGTCGTCGGGCTGGTCACAGGCGTCGTCGGAACCGGGAGCGGCTGGCACGGCAGGGACGTGGTCGAGAGCTCAACGGTCGTCGCAGTAGTCGTTGGACCTGAGACTGTTGTCGGCTCGGTCGACACCGTCGTCTTGCTGCTCCCGCCGCACGCGCCGAGAACCAGCGCCCCGCAGCACCCGATGATCGCGGTGACTCGCACGCAGCCATCCTGGCACCACCGACCTCGCTCGAGAGGTCACCACTACGATTCACCCGACTCCGGTTCCGATCCTCCGAGGAGCAGCCGTGCCCGAGCTCAGCGATCACGACGTGGTCATCGTCGAGGCGGTACGAGCGCCGCTCGGACGCCGCAACGGCGCGCTGGCGACGGTGCATCCGGCCGATCTGCTCGGACTCGTGCAGACCGCGGCGATCGAGCGGTCCGGCATCGACCCGCGCGAGGTCGGTCAGGTGATCGGCGGGTGTGTGAGCCAGGTGGGAGAGCAGACGTTCAACATCGCGCGTACGGCCTGGCTGAGCGCGGGACTCCCGCTCGAGGTGGCCGGCACCACCGTCGACAGTCAATGCGGTTCGTCGCAGCAGGCCGCGAATCTCGCGACCGCGATGGTCGCCTCGGGAGTCGTCGACGTCGCGCTCGCATGCGGCATCGAGTCGATGAGCCGGGTGCCGCTGGGGGCCGCGGTGCGCAACGACTTCGGTCGTCCGAACCCGCCGTCGTACCGGGACCGCTACGAGCTGACGAGCCAGTTCGAGGGCGCGGAGCGCATCGCGGACGAGTGGGGAATCACGCGCGCCGACTGTGATCAGTTCGGCCTGCTCTCGCAGCAACGCGCGCAGCAGGCGTGGTCCGAAGGCCGTTTCGAGCGCGAGGTCCTGCCGGTCGACGCACCCGACGTGGACACCGACGGAAAACCAACAGGAACGACGCACCGGGTCGAGCGCGACGAAGGGTTGCGGGAAACCTCGCTCGAGGCGCTCGCAAAGCTGAAGCCGGTCGGGCGTGAGAACGGCGTGCACACGGCCGGCTCATCGTCGCAGATCACCGACGGCGCGGCCGCCGTGCTCCTGACGACGGCCCGAAAAGCGCGCGAGCTCGGGCTGCGACCGCGCGCCCGGGTCGTCGACCAGTGTCTCGTCGGCGTCGACCCGGTCCTGATGCTCACCGGCCCCATCGACGCGACCCGTCGCATGATGGAGCGCACCGGGCTCGGGATCGACGACTTCGACACGATCGAGATCAACGAGGCGTTCGCGTCCGTCGTGCTCGCCTGGGAGCGCGAGGTGAAGCCCGACATGGCGCGGGTCAACCCCAACGGCGGCGCGATCGCGCTCGGCCATCCGGTCGGCGCGACCGGTGCCCGTCTGATCACGACCGCGCTGCACGAGCTCGAGCGGATCGGGGGACGGTACGCGCTCGTCACCATGTGCTGCGGGGGCGGGCTCGGCACCG
>JAUZEM010000177.1 GCA_030839005.1 Actinomycetota bacterium
CGCTGGGCCCGCGAACGCGACGCGATCTTCGCCTGGATCATGGAACGCGGCTGGAACGAACAACGAAAGGCGTTCGTGCAATGCGAGGGCTCCGACGTACTCGACGCGTCGCTGCTGCTGATGCCGCTCGTGCATTTCATCGCGCCGACCGATCCCCGATGGCTTTCCACCCTCGACGCGATCGGCCGCGAGCTCGTCGCCGACAGCCTCGTCTACCGCTACGACCCCGCGTTCGCGCCCGACGGACTCGACGGCGCCGAAGGCACGTTCTCCATGTGCACCTTCTGGTATGTCGAATGCCTCGCCCGAGCCGGGCGCCTCGAGGACGCGCAGCTCATCTTCGAGAAGATGCTCACCTACTCGAACCACCTCGGGCTCTACTCCGAGGAGATCGGCGAGAGCGGCGAGCTCCTCGGCAATTTCCCCCAAGCGTTCACCCACCTCGCAATGATCAGCGCCGCGGTCAACCTCGACCGGCAACTCTCACGCGGGCTGCGTCCGCGATGAACCTGTTCACACATCTCCGCCGTCGGCGGCTCAGGAACCAGGATCTTCCATGACGACTTCCGTCACGAACCGCTTCGCAAGGGTGAGTTGTCAACGGCCTACCTAGGCCGCCTGAAGGGACCCCGGTGGAGGCGATGGGGATCGAACCCACTACCTCTTGCATGCCATGCAAGCGCTCTACCAACTGAGCTACGCCCCCGTGGGTCGGCCACGATACCAGCCGGGTGGGCAGCCCTTGGCCGGTAGCCTCGCCCGATATGGCCGATGAAGCGCCGCCCCAGCGCTACACCGCGGCGCTCGCCAACGAGATCGAGCGCAAGTGGCAGGACCGCTGGGAAGAGCAACACGTCTTCGACACGCCCAATCGCACGGGACTGCTGAGCGAGGACCCCCGCCACATCGCCGACCGTCCGCATCTGTTCGTGCTCGACATGTTCCCTTACCCGAGTGGTACCGGGCTGCACGTCGGTCATCCACTCGGTTACATCGCCACCGACGTGTACGCGCGCTTCCAGCGTATGAACGGATACAACGTCCTCCACGCGATGGGTTACGACGCGTTCGGTCTCCCCGCGGAGCAGTACGCGGTGCAGACCGGCACCCACCCGCGCACGACGACCGAGCAGAACATTGCCACCTACCGGCGTCAGCTGCGAGCGCTCGGCCTCGGTCACGATCCGCGGCGCGGACCGGCGACGACCGACGTGCAGTATTACCGCTGGACGCAGTGGATCTTCCTGCAGATCTACGACTCCTGGTACGACGAAGATGCCCAGCGGGCGCGACCGATCGCCACGCTCGTACAGGAGCTGCGGGCCGGCCGCTTCCCGACCCCGGATGACGTCCCCTTCGACGAGCTCGACCCGCTCGAGCAACGGCGGCTCGTCGATTCCTACCGGCTCGCGTACGAGGCCTACGCGCCGGTGAACTGGTGTCCGGCCCTCGGCACGGTGCTCGCGAACGAGGAGGTGACCGGCGACGGGCGTAGTGAACGCGGCAACTTCCCGGTGTACCGCCGTCCGTTAAGGCAGTGGATGTTGCGCATCACGGCGTACGCCGACCGTCTGCTCGACGATCTCGAGTCGCTCGACTGGTCGGAGTCGATCAAGCTGATGCAACGGAACTGGATCGGCCGCTCGACGGGCGCATCGGTTCGGTTCCCGGTCGAGGGCCACGACGACCTCGACATCGAGGTGTTCACCACGCGGCCCGACACGTTGTTCGGTGCGACGTACATGGTGCTCGCGCCCGAGCACCCGCTCGTCGACGTCATCACCACGAACCAGTGGCCCGACGACCAGCTGGCGAACGACTTCGCGAGCAACCCACTCGACGCGTGGAAGGGTCTGTTCGGCGCGACCGACCCCCCGCCGGATGCCGTCAGCCGATATCGCGACTTCGCGGCCGCAAAGACCGATCTCGAACGGCAGACGGAGACCCGGGAGAAGACCGGTGTCTTCGTCGGCGCGTTCGCAGTCAACCCGACGAACGGGGCGCGCATCCCGATCTTCATCGCCGACTACGTGCTCATGGGTTACGGCACCGGGGCGATCATGGCGGTGCCCGCGCACGACCAGCGCGACTTCGAGTTCGCCCGCGAGTTCGAGCTGCCGATCGTGGCGGTGATCCGGCCGACCGACGAATGGCTCGCCGAGCACGAAGCAAGCCCGAACGACGCGACGACCTGGCCCGAGGCGTACGTCGGCGACGGTGTCGGGCAGAACTCCGCCAACCCCGAGGTGTCGCTCGACGGGCTGCGCGTCGAGGACGCCAAGCGTGTCATCTCCGAGTGGCTGGAGCGTTCGGGACTCGGCCGTCCGGCGGTCACCTACAAGTTGCGCGACTGGCTCTTCAGCCGGCAGCGGTACTGGGGTGAGCCGTTCCCGATCGTGTACGACGACGCGGGTCCGATCGCGTTGCCCGAGTCGATGCTGCCGGTCGTGCTCCCCGACCTGCCCGACTTCGAACCGGTCACGTCCGATGATCCCGACGCGCAGCCGGAGCCGCCGCTCGCGCGCGCGGTCGACTGGGTGGAGGTCGAGCTCGACCTGCCCGGCCCGGAATGGGCCGGCTACGGCGACGGGCCGCGCACCTACCTGCGTGAGACCAACACGATGCCGCAGTGGGCCGGCTCGTGTTGGTACTACCTGCGCTACCTCGACCCGACCAACGAAGACGCGATGGTCGACCCCGAGGTGGAACGCGCCTGGGCGGGAGGAACGCGCCTCGACGGCTCGCCGAAGGCCGGTCTCGTCGACCTGTACGTCGGCGGGGTCGAGCACGCGGTGCTGCACCTGCTGTACGCGCGCTTCTGGCACAAGGTGCTGTTCGACCTCGGCCATGTCTCGACGAAGGAGCCGTTCCAGCGACTCGTCAACCAGGGCTACATCCTGGCGGCCGCGTATGTCGACGATCGAGGCGCGTACGTCGACGCGGCGCTCGTGGAAGAACATGACGGCCGGTACTTCTTCGAAGGCAAACCCGTGACCCGCGAGTTCGGCAAGATGGGCAAGAGCCTGCGCAACGCCGTCGCCCCCGACGACCTCTATCGCGACTACGGCGCCGACACGCTCCGTCTCTACGAGATGTTCATGGGCCCACTCGACAAAGAGCGGCCGTGGAGCACCGCCGACATTGTGGGCGTGCACCGCTTCCTGCAGCGGTTGTGGCGCAACTTCGTCGACGAGGGCACCGGCGCGTCCCGCGTCTCGGACGAGCCGGCCGACGAGGAGACCCGGCGCCTGTTGCACCGCACCATCGACGCGGTGCACGCCGATATGGCCGCGCTGAGCTTCAACACCGCAATCGCCCGTCTGTTCGAGCTGAACAACTACCTCACGACGCTCGTGCAGGGCGGAGGTGTCCTGCCGCGCGAGGTCGCGGTGCCGCTGACGTTGATGGTCGCCCCCCTCGCGCCGCACGTCGCGGAGGAGTTGTGGGCGCGACTCGGCCACGCCGACACCATCACCTACGAAGAGTTCCCGCAGCCCGACGCGCGGTGGCTGGTCGAGGAGCGGGTCGAGGTGCCCGTTCAGATCAACGGCAAGGTCCGGGCCCGGGTGGAGATTCCGGTAGGCGCCGACGCGGCCGCGCACGAAGCCGCCGCCCGCGCCGAACCTCGGATCGCCGAGCTGTTGACCGGCGCGACGGTCCGCCAGCTCAGGGTCGTCCCCGGCAAGATCGTGAACTTCGTCGTCGCCTGACGCCGTCTTCTTCGTCGTCCCCCCTTTGCGTTGGCGCACCTCGGAGATAGCGTGCGGTCGCTTCTCCCGGCGCTTCCCTTGCTGGCCGTCGCGCGCCCGGAGGTCGTCTTGGGGGAGGAAATTCCGCGTCCCTTGGGGGAAGTGCCGCGCGCGGAATGGGCGGCGCGCTGGCACGAGTGGCGCGGCGATCGTCGCGTTGCGGCGGCCCTGTTCGGTTGTGTCGCGGTCGCGTCGGGCGTCGCCTGGTTCCGCGCCGGTGCGACCGCGAAATCGTCCTCGGCCGTGCCGCGGCCGGCCGCGGCCGCGCGTACGAACGACGTGCCGGCGACGAGCACGACCACGACGCGCCCGGCCGGGACGATCGTGGTCGACGTCGTCGGGGCGGTCCGCCGCGGTGGGGTGGTGCGCCTGGCGGCCGGCGCGCGCGTCGTCGACGCGATCGACGCGGCCGGCGGTTCGACGCCCGAGGCCGATCTCACTCGTCTCAATCTGGCGGCCGCACTCGCCGACGGGTCACGGGTCGCGGTGCCCCGCGTCGGCGCAACCGTGCCCGGAGTCGATCCGGCGGCGGTGAGCGGCGCGCCCTCGCCCGAGAGCGGCAGCGCGCCGTCGGCCGGTACCCCGGTGAATCTCAACACTGCGAACGCGCAACAACTCGATGTCCTGCCGGGTATCGGTCCCGCGACCGCCGCGACGATCATCAAGGACCGCGAGGCGCACGGTCCCTTCCGATCCGTCAACGACCTCGGCCGCGTACGTGGCATCGGCGACTCCAAGCTCGAGCAATTGCGCGGGCTCGTGACGGTCTGACGTGGAGCTCGGCCCCTTCTTCCTCGTCGGCGCACTGATCGCCGGGATCGTCGCCGGGGAGCGATCGGGCATCGCCGTGGCGAACGGCGTCTTGATCGTCGGCGCGGGCGCGCTCGGCGCGGCGTGGTTCACCCGCCCGCCGTGGCGTGGCGTCCTGGCCGCGATCGCGTGCGCGCTGCTCGGATGCGCGGTGATGGGCCGGGCCCTCGACGGGCAAGCGCGCTCGCCGTTCCAGGCCGCGATCGAGCGCCGCGAACAGAGAACGATCAGCGGGGAGGCGACGAGCGACCCCAGCGGCGCGGCGTATGAGGCCAGCGTGTTGATTCGGGTCGACGCCGGGCACGGCGCGCATCGCACCCTTCTCGCCCGGGCGTCAGGCGACGAGGTCGCGGCGTTGCGGGTGATCGAGGCGGGCGACCACGTCGTGCTCGAGGGCCGGCTCGGACCACTGGGCGCCGGCGCGTACGACGATCGGGCCCGCTGGCGCCACGCGGTGGGCCGGCTCGACGAGGTCCGCGTCGTAGACCTGTCGGGGCCCCACGGCCTGCTCGCGGTGGCGAACTCGATACGCGCCGTGCTGTTGCGGGGCACGCGATCTCTCGCGCCGACGCCGCGCGCGCTCGTCGCCGGCTTCTTGCTCGGCGACACGCGGGGAATCCCGACGCCGGTGATCGACGCATACCGCGACTCGGGCCTCTCGCACCTGCTGGCGGTCTCGGGTGAGAATGTCGCCTTCGTGATGGCGCTGGCCGCGCCGTTGTTGAGGCGTCTGCGGCTCGCGGCGCGTACCGGTACCGCGCTGGCGATCGTGGTCGTCTTCGCCGCGATGACCCGGTTCGAGCCGTCGGTACTGCGCGCGTCGGCGATGGCCGCGATCGCACTGGTAGCAACCCTCGGCGGCCGTCCGGCGTCGACCCTGCGCGTGCTCGCGTACGCGGTGGTCGCGCTCCTCTTGGCGGATCCGTTCCTCGTGCACTCCGTCGGTTTCGCGCTGTCGTGTGGTGCCAGCGCCGGCATCGGCGTCTTCGCCCGGCCGATCGGCTCCCGCCTGCCCGGTCCACGCGTCGTGCGCGAGCCGTTCGCGGTCTCGATCGGCGCTCAGCTCGGCGTCCTCCCGGTCTTGTTGTGGGTGTTCGGGACGTTTCCCCTGATCACGCCCGTCTCCAACCTCGCCGCCGCTCCCGCCGCCGCAGTGCTCGGCGTATACGGCTTCTTCGCATCGGTGGTCGCCGGATTTGCGCCGCGACTCGGACCGCTGCTGCAACAACCGTCCGCGCTGCTCGTCGCGTGGATCACTGCGGTCGCGCGCGCGGGGGCCGCAGTCCCGTTCTCCGTCGACGGGCGCGGCGCGCTCGGCCTCGCCTCACTGTTGGCCGCGGGCGCATCAGTAGCCTGCCTCCGTGCCCGTCGAGCCGTTCCCGACCCTGCGGCTGGGTGATCGCGCGATCGACGTGCGTCGCCGGGTCGCGGTCATGGGGATCCTGAACCGCACCCCCGATTCCTTCTATGACCGGGGCGCCACCTGGGACTTCGACGCGTTCGTGCGGCGGGCGGAACAACTCGTCGTCGATGGCGCCGATGTGCTCGACATCGGCGGCGTGAAGGCGGGTCCCGGTCCGGAGGTCGGCGAGAACGAGGAGCTCGACCGCGTGGTCCCCGCGGTGGAGACGCTGCGCGCGCGCTTCGACGTGCCCCTCTCCGTCGACACGTGGCGCGCGTCCGTGCTGGATGCCGCGTGCGCGGCCGGTGCGGTCCTGGGTAACGACATCTCGGGCTTCGACGACCCCGACTATCTGCGCGTGGCCGCAAAACACGACGCCACCGTCGTCGCGACGCACATCCGCTTGCAGCCGCGCGTCCCCGACCCCGCCCCGCATTACGACGATCTCGTCGCCGACGTCACCGATTTCCTGCGCGACCGGGCGCGCCGCGCGGAATCCGTGGGCCTGCGACCCGACCAGATCGTCCTCGACGCCGGACTCGACCTCGGCAAGACCCCGGCCCAGAGCGCGGTGCTCCTGCGCGAGAGCGCGCAGCACGCGACACTCGGGTACCCGCTCTTGCTGTCCGCATCGAACAAGCGCTTCATCGGCGAGCTGCTCGCGCGCGATCTTGACGACCGCCGCGCGGAGTCGCTCGCCGCGGCCGCGTACGGCGTCATCCAGGGGTGTCGCGTCGTGCGCGTGCACGACGTCCTGGGCACCGTTCGGGTGTGTCGCACGATCGAGGCCCTGCTGTGAGCGTCGTTCTCGTCCAGGGTGCCGATCCGGTCTTTCGCGATCGCGAGGTACAGCGTCTCGTCGACGAGCTGCTCGGCGGCGAGGAGCGCTCGTTCGCGCTCGACGATCACACGCTCGCGAGCCGCCGGCGGGCGGGGGATAGCGTCGATATCGGCGATCAAGACGACGACGACGCGCGGGCGTCCGAGGGTTCGACCGAGCTCCCTGCGTTCGCCGCGCTCGCCACCGCGCTGCAGAGCCCACCCTTCATGACTCCCGTGCGCGTCGTCGTCGTGCGCGAGATCGGCAACTCGACGACCGAGCAGGCGCAGTGGCTGGCGTCGTGGATCGACGACCCCCTCGAGGGCGTTCACCTGGTGCTCGTCGCGGGCGGAGGACGAACGCCGGGCGCGCTCGACAAGGTGGCCAAGGCGAAGGCACGGGTCATCGGACCCGTAGCCGATCAGACCGCCGACGTTTTGCAGCGCGAGCTCCACGACGCGCACCTCAATCTTGCGCCCGACGCGACGAAGCAGGTCGCCGCGCACCTCGGCGACGACGCGGGCCGTGTTCCCGAGTTGGTCGAGCTGCTGCACGCCGCTTACGGCGACGACGCGTCGTTGTCGCTCGACGAGGTCGAGAAGTATCTCGGCGAGTTGGGTACCGCGGGCCGTTTCGACCTCACCAATGCGATCGATCGCGGCGATGTCGGCTTCGCCCTCGAGACGTTGCACCGGATGTTGACCGCGAGCAGCTCGGTGCAGCCCAAGCCGCTGCACCCGATGCAGGTCATGGCGTCACTCGTCTTCCACTATCAGCGGCTGTTGCGCCTCGACGATCCGTCGATCGTGACCAAGGAGCACGCCGCCAGTGCGCTCGCGATGAAGAGCTCAGGGGGCGCG
>JAUZEM010000200.1 GCA_030839005.1 Actinomycetota bacterium
GTCGAGTCCGGCGGGCACGTCATGGGGACAACGCCACGCAACAAGCTGTTGGCAGACGTCCTCGCCCGCGTGTCGTTGCCGGTCGTTGTCGCTGGTGGGCTCGCCAACGCGACAGACGTGGCACGAGCGATCGAAGCTGGGGCAGCAGGAGTGCGTGTCGGAACCGCGTTCGTGGCAACCAAGGAAAGCGGCGGACATCCCGCCTATATCGACGCGCTGCTGGCCGCCCGCTCGGGCGACGACACGGTACTCACGACCGCATTTGGTGAGGGTTGGCCCGACGCTCCGCACCGTGTCCTGACATCAGCGATGACTGCGGCCCAAGCCCACGACGGTGACATCGTCGGCGAAGCTGGCCCACCCGGCGCCCGTTATCCCGTGCCGCGCTTCAGTGTCGCCACACCGAACCGCGACGTCACGGGCGATGTCGAGGCCATGGCCCTGTATGCAGGCACCGGCGTCGGCGACGTGAACGAAGTACGCGGCGCCAAAGACGTCGTCGTCGAGCTTGTTGCCAAGCTGTCATAGCGGCGTGCGATGCATGGCTGCGCCCCCACGATACGCGACGCGCTCCACGCCGACCATGTCAACGTCCGCGCAGAGCTCCCACGCAGACGAGATCGAACGGCACGGCAACGACATTGGCGGCATCCCGCCCACACCGGTCGACGTGTCTCGTCACTCGGCCAACCCGGCCAGGTCTGCGTCTCGCGAACCGTCTCGACCTCCTGGCCGGATCCGGATACGAGTTCGACGACATCCGCGTTCGCACGCGCCGCCGACTCGCGATCGTTGGCGTCGAGGCAGCGGGATATCGGATCGGAGTGCCGGATCGACGCCAAGCGGGTGGTTGTCAGAGCCGTCGACGCAGCGCGCTTATGGCTTCGATCGCGATCCCAACTGCTACCTCGGCGCCAGCGATTACAAGGCCGCCGGCGCGTGCGAGCAACGACGAAGACGACTCCGGGGCTTCGCCGGCCGCGGTACCGGACACCTCGATTTGTGCAGGAGCCGCGTGTGCTCCCGCGTCCATCAAGTCGGACGGCGCATCAGGGAGTTCGATTGCCAGTGGTGCGTCGCGATGCTCGACGCCTCCCCCTAACGTCTCCCAGACGTGCTGGACATTCACAAAGCGCTCCCCTTCCGGGAGCGCCTTGAGCCATGCAATGACTCGCTCCTCGGCGTCTTCTTCCCGGGCGACTTTGAGCAGTCGAGCGCGATCGCCGGGGAAGGCGCTCGGCCGTAACGAGACCGCGAGCACGGACCGCCGCTCGACCGCATCGTCCGACAGCTCCGAGGCGAGAGTCGCGTCTGCTGTAGTGACCGGTCGCCGATCCATGGCGTCATCGTCGGCATCCAAAACGCCCTCGCCAGGCGCGTTCTGGAGCGTTGCCGCGCTTTCATCCTCGAACTGTTCGTCCACGCGTGCGGAGTGCCGAGTGCTTCCGGGTTCGAGCATGTTGACCTTCGATCAGGCGGCTAGCGGACTTATCGGATGAGTGTTGATTCGCGAGTTCGCGATCTTGGCGGCGCGTTCCTTCGACATGCCCTTTTCTTTCAGTGCTTCGTACTGCTGCTTGTTCTTGACGTTTGCCTGACGAGCGGGCATCTCGTCTCCTTCGACAAGTACGGCGTGACGTATTGCGCATCGTTCCCCCGATCCGCGCGGTGCCAAACAAGGCGCCGCTCCGGGACGAGGCGCTTGCTCGTCCTGGGCGCTGCAAGCAGGACAATGGATTGCGCCGACGCCGGTCGGGTATGGACGCAAGCGCGAAGCAGCACCGAAGCGGTACCTCCAGAACCAGAGGAGACAACTGATGGCAGACGTCGTAGAACTCATTGAGCAAGATCATCGTGCGGTCGAGCAACTCTTCGGGCAGTTCGCGGCGAGCAAGGATGCGACGATCGCGGCGCAGATCTGCGACGAGTTGACGAAGCATACGCGTGCCGAGGAGAGCGCCGTCTACCCGGTCTTTCGCGATCGGCTGAGCAACGGGAAGGACCTGATCGGCGAAGCCGAGACCGAACATGAACAAGCGCGACAACTCATCGGACGGGTCCGCAATACGACCGACCCGAATCATCTGGCGTCGTTGATGGTGGAACTCCAAGATGCGATCCAACATCACGTGCGTGAAGAAGAGACCGAGATCCTGCCGCAGGCACGCACCGAGATGTCCGGATCAGAGTTGGGCGAGCTGGGCGAGCAGTTCGAGGCAGCAAAGCAGGAGGAGGCGCGCTCCCGCTGACCTCTTGGACGTGGCGGCGCCGGGCCAAGGGGCGGTCCGGCGCCGCCCCCACGGATATCTCCTGCTCCACTACCCCGGGAGAGGTGCGTGCTCGCCGACGGATGCACGCCGGCGATAATCACCACACGTGCAGAGCGAGGTTGTCGGCTTTCGCCGCGCTGTTCGACCTCTGGCATCATCACTGCCCTGCGGATTCTTCGAGCCGATGCTCGCGACGAACCGAGTGTCACGCCCGCTTGCCAGCACCTGGGTCTTAGAACCGAAGTTCGACGGTTGGTGCATCATCGTGGCCATCGGCGGGTCGTACGCGTGTGGACCCTGCCGGGGCAGATCTGACGGACCGCCCTTCCCGAGCTCGCGCCACTCGTGGCGCATTGCAGTCCGCGTCGGTTGTGTTGGAGGGGGAACTGGTCGCCGGTCCGAATCCAGTGGCCGCCTTCTACGGGCTACTGCGACGCGTCGCCGCGCGCCGGCGACGGGAGCGCTGGCGTTCGTGGGGCGCGACGCGAGGGGCGATTACGTGGCCAGCACTGCGGGTATTTCGCAGCCATGCAGACGATGCGACCTGGGATCTCGCAGCAGACCGATGAACTGCTCGCGCGGGCCAACGCCTTGGGATTCGTACTGGCCCGACATGAGGCGCCGAACGGTCAGATCGTGTGGGAGTGGCGGCGCGGCGACGAACCGCGCCCGCAGTTCGCGACCGAGCGCGTCGCCCGCCACTGGATGTCGGAGTGGCTCGACCGCACGGCCTGAAGTCCGAGCGTCAGGATCGCCAGCGCTCGACTTGGGCATCCGGGCGCTATTGCTCGCGCACCTCGCCGGGCACGAACGAAGCGTCGCGAGGGCCGCCGCGCCTTAGTGCGAAGATGACGGCACCTACCCGCTCCCGACCCCGCGCGACTTCGTTGGCAGCGTGCTCGCGCGCTTGCTCATAGGTCTCGAAGGTGTAGCGCGTTGCTTCTCCCACGATGTTGCGTTGCAGATCGAAACTCCGCACTTCGCACGCCCAGTGGTGCATACGAACCTACCTACAGTGTCGTCGCAATGCCCGTGCCTCGTGCTCGCGCTATAACCGACGGTCAAATGGCGTCCGCGATTGACCTGGTCGCTCGTAAAGCGACCGTCGGTGTCACGCAGTACGAACCGAGCCTTCTTGTCTGAGCCGATGTCTCGCGACTCGCCACCTCCCGACGTGAACACGCTGAACTCTTCCCGCACTTCGATGAGCCAAACGCCCGTTTGCAGATCGGGGTGGACGTGCGCATGCCGAACCGTGCCGCCTCGGAGCCCGGGCGGTCCGAGAGCCGACCCGCATTCGATCCACGCGTCAGCGGACCTGGGTCGTGGCGGGAGTGCCGGACACGGTGGATAGTGGGTAACGTCCTGCATGCGCGCCAACCGGTCGAAGAAGTTGTTCGGCCGGACTGAGCGCATCGTTCTGCGTGCCACAAACGCGGCGGGTTGGCCGAGCAACTGCGGCGAGACCTTCGCGTAGCGTGGCCGACTATGAGCGCATGAAAGCCGCTCTGCGTGCGGCGATTGCGGGGTCTTCGCGGGCGCGGAATGAGTCGGATGCTGCCGGAACCCTCTACGCCCACCGCTTACATGCGGTGGCGTACTTGTTCTGTTCCGCCGTTTCGCTCGGCCCTGCCGTCGCCGCGCCCCGCGTCGATCGACGGACAGCGCCCGCGCCGGCGTGCCCATCTCGCGCGTCAGGTTCAGCGCGAAGCGAGCGCGGGGACCGGGAGTCCACCCGCCCGATGGTCCCGGTCCCGCGCTCCGCTAAGTGGCGGTGCCCGCGTCTCGTGGGTTCAGAGCGAGGTGTTTCACGAGCTCGTCGAACATGGATTCGGCGAGCCGTTCGACAAGTTCTTTCGATTCGAATACTGACTCTGCTGCGGTGAGATTGTCGATGATCCGGACGCGCTCGCCTCGGTCGTATCCGCCGATCAACGGGTCGAGCGTGCCATTCTCGCCAAGTTGCGCGATCTGGCCAATGACCGACATGGCCGACGCGCGGTTCGTGTCCGTGTCCTCGATGCCGCAATATTGAAGGAGCCGCACCGCGATTGCGTTGCGCTTACCGTCAGGGCCGAGAACGAGCGGAACGCGAAAGACGTT
>JAUZEM010000224.1 GCA_030839005.1 Actinomycetota bacterium
CGCAAGACGTCCTCGACCGGTTCGTCGACGCCGTGACCGACCCGAGCTACCGAGGTGACACCGTCGACGATGTCGCCTTGAGCGCGCCGAGCCTCGCGACCGATCTCGCGTTCCGAGCGTGGTGGAAACGTGCGGGTGAACGGTCCGCCAGTCCGTCGATCGCACGGGCCATGGACATCTTGGTGACGGGCGCGGACATCCGTGCGGTGCTCCCGATGATCACCACGCCGACGCTGGTGTTGCATCGGGTCGACAACGCGTTCATTCCGATCGCCCACGGACGGTATCTGGCCGAGAACATCGCGGGAGCCAAACTCGTCGAGTTGCCCGGCCGAGACCACCTTCCCTATGTGGGCGATACCGATGCGGTCGTCGGAGACATCGAAGAGTTCCTGACCGGGACCCGAGGAACACCAAACGCCGACCGGGTGCTGGCAACGATCCTGTTCACCGACATCGTCGACTCAACGAAGCACGCGGCCGGCACGGGAGATCGGCGGTGGCGCGAGCTGCTCGACGACCACGACCGGATGGCTGCGCGCCAGGTGCATCGCTTCGGCGGCCGGCAGGTCAAGACCACCGGTGACGGCATCCTCGCGACCTTCGACGGTCCGGCCCGGGCGATTCAATGTGGGCTCGCCATCTGCGACGGCGCCCGCCAACTCGGCATCGAAGTGCGCGTCGGCGTGCACACCGGCGAAGTGGAACGACGCGGCGATGACGTCGCCGGTATCGGCGTCCATATCGCGGCCAGAGTCCAAGCCCATGCGCAAGCAGGGGAGGTCTTGGTATCAAGAACGGTGACCGACCTGGTGACCGGATCTGGGATCAACTTCGAAAACCGCGGTGAGCGCCCGCTCAAGGGGATACCCGGCGTGTGGCAGTTGTTCACCGTGGTGGACTGAGCCGGCGGCGATGGCGAACCCAGATCGCCGACGCGGCCGAGGCGAAACTGTTCGGGCGTGTCGGCGCGGTCGTGGTTTACGGATGCACTTCGACCATGAACACAATTGAACGCCCGACCGCGCGCGCGTCAGCCTCGCTGGATTACGGATTCGGGCGAGCGGCCGGTCGTGATCGGATCGGCGTGTCGATTTACGATTCTCCAGCTGTCGTCCTCGTGGCGAACCACACTGGAGACTCGCAGGGCAACCGACGAGAGCTCGTCGCTGCCGCCGAACTTGGTCCTGTATCGCTCGACCTCGACGAAGCAGGCGAGGTCCACAGCTGCATACGTTGCAACTCGTTCAAAGCCCATGACCTCGCCGTCTCGATAAAGCGTTGCGGCCCTGGCGACGGTCTCCGAGACCTCTTCCCATCCGCGCACGAACGGGCCGAATGGGTTGCCGACGGTGACGTCGTCCCGATGGGAGAACAGTTGCAAAGCGGGTTGCGGATCACCCTTGACGAATTCGCCCCACGCCAAGTGAGACCGCTCGATCACGTCTTCCGCGCCGTCCACAACGACATCTTCTCGCTCATTTCTCTGTCAGACAATCAGCGTGAGGCGCGACGCATCGCTGATGAGCTCGAGCGCCTCGACGAGGCCGCAGCCGGGTGATCCGCTGTGGTGAACAGCTACTGAGCGTGAGGGTCCTGACCACACGTTGATAACTGGTCATGTGACCAATAGTTGCGGGGCGTGTCCGCCTTCACGATGGTGACAGTTCCGGGCGAGTTCGCTCGTAACAATTTGTCGGTGTGGGGGTGTGTGCTGGGCGCGCCGCCGTTTCGGCGTTTGAACCGCCCCGGGATTCTTGGAGACTCCACCTTTGAGGAGGACGGGGCGAATCCCGACAGGCCGGCGATGCCTCCCATGAATCCCGCCTTGGGGGGCATCGTCGTGTCGGGGGCCGACGCGTGCGTGTGGCCGTGACGGCAACAAGCGGCCCGGGCGACCATTCAGAGGAAATCGCGCAGGCACAGGGCATGGTTTCCGTCCAGGTGGATTGCACCCTCGACGAGGCGCTGCTGCTCATGCGAGCGCGAGCCGCGTCCAGCGATGTGAGCCTCGCGTACGTCGCCAATGCGATACTCGACGGCAGCATCCGATTCGACGACTAGCGCGTTCGGAGCCTGGCCGAGCTTGCGCGGTCGTTGTTAGTGAGCGGCTAACGCGCTCTTGACGAGCGCGACGCCGAAGCCGAGCGCGACCGCCGCCAGAGCGTAGAAGACTGACGGAAGACGGGCCTTCCCGGCGGCGCGAGCTACGACGAATGCGATGAAGCCGATGATGAGTGCCGGAATATCTCCCGTGGTTTCTTGGGCGCGAACGTCGGACAAGAGCAGTACCGGCAGGCTGGAAACGGCCGCGACGGCGATGGCGCCACCAAGCTGGGCGATCCCGATGCGGGTATCGATGCGGGTCGGTTGATTGCCGCTGAATGCGGGAGCGACAACACCGAAGGCGAACCAGTGCGCGATGGCGAGTCCGATTGCGGTTCCCCAGATGATCGCCAAGAGCTGCAGCCCGACGGGCCCGGTGACAACACCGTTGCTGAAGTGCCGTTCAGGCAGCGAAGCGAGTTCGGCGATCTCGACGACTGATACGTATAGCACCATGATCGCGGCTTCGCGCCGGACCTCGGCGCGCTCGACTCCACTCGCGTGACCGTGGGATGCGGGTGGAGACACGATGGACATCATGCCGGTCATCGGTGCGCGCTGCGACAGACCAACCCGCAGTAGCTCGGTGTCCGATGGAGGTGAACGTGTCGCGCGAGGGCCGCCAACGTGTCAGCGTTCGACGAGTCCCGGGCCCGGTTCGACACTCGCGGCCCAGGGACCGTCGCTCCGTATCGCCTCGCCGTCGCCGGGCCACGGTGGAACGGTGATCCCCACAACCCTCAGGGCCTCGGGCCCGCGCGAGCGGAACTGGAACTCCGTGTGGAGCGGGATCGTAAGGCAGACCCCCGGCGTGAGTTCCGCTGTCGTCTCCTCGCCGCCCGCGCGGCGCCACATCTCGCCTCGTCCGGACAAGACGTACCAGATTTCCTCGACCGTTCGGTGACGGACCGCAACTGATACCGCGTCGCCACGAAGCTCGAAGTGAGCCATGCTGGCACCGGCTAAGCCCAACAGGATGCGTACATCGGAGCCATCGGGTGCAACCGCATCCGCGCTGAGAGGCAGGACCTTCGTTTCGAACACCGTCCGAGTCTTGTTCCCGTCAGATTTGGGCTGCAAGCCTGCCGGGTTGCGACGCGTCACTCACGGCGGCTGAAGTGGTGCGTTCGGCCCGCGTCGACGTAGCCAAGGCGCTGGTACCACTCGCGCGGCCAGTCGTTGAGATCGGCGGTGAGGAAGGACAGTTCGCTGCCGGCCTCCCGGCCCCGCCTCAGGGCATCGCGGATCAACGCATCGCCGTAGCCCCGACCGCGGAAATCCTTGTGTGTCACCAGGTTCTCGAACTGGGCGATGCGGTCCACGCGATCGACGTACAAATCTGCGTGGGCGACGATCTCGTCGCCGTTGTACACCGCGAGCCGCGTCAGCTCCGCGCCGCGGGTATACAGCGCCGTCCGGTCGGCGAGCTGGCCGAGATTTTCTTCGGTCGCGTCGGGAAGTTCGACCCGCCAGTCGCGGATGATCGCCGGTCGCAGCGTCTCGAGCGACACCGCCCGCACCTCGTGCGCGGCCGGCTCCACCTCCGGACCGGAGTATTTCAAGGTCACGATTATCTCGTGCTCGTAGCCCGCGGCCACGAAATCGGCACTCAGGGCCTGGACCAAGGCGTCGTCGACGGACAGGTACCGATGCCGCATGCACGCCCCGCCCAGTACCTCCTCGGCCGTCGCGAGTACCTCCGCCGCGGGCGCGGCCGAGGTGACAGCGATCCGGTTGTGATACTCCGAGAGCGGGAACTCCTTTTGCAGCACGGCGAATCCAAAGGACAGGTTCACGACGTCGGTGGCCTGCGCCTGGGCGAAGCGGTTCTCGAACGCAGTGATCCGCTCGATGTCGGAGACACGCACCCCGAGAAGTTTGCCAGAGCGTCGGTGATGCAGCGCCTGATGCCCGATCCGGACGGCCGCGCCACCGGTCGAGGTCAGGCCGACTCGACCGCGAGCAGTCGCCACTCGTCGGGCACACCCTTGAGCACGTGCGCGCCTCGATCGGCGAAGGCGAGCCCCGAACCGGCGACCAGGTCCTTGACCGTGCTCGACACCAAGACCTCGTGTGGTTGTGCCTGCGCTGACACGCGTTGCGCGATGACGACTGCCACGCCGGCGATGTCGTCGCCTCGGAGCTCGATCTCGCCACTGTGCACCCCGACACGAACGGCCAATCCGAGATCACGGGCCGCGTCGCGAATCGCGCATGCGCAGCGAATGGCGCGCGCCGGTCCGTCGAACGTCGCCAGGAAGCCGTCGCCCGTCGTCTTGACCTCATGACCTCGATATCTCGTGAGCTGCTCGCGAACCGCGCCGTCGTGCGCATCGAGAACGTCCCGCCAGCGACGGTCGCCGAGCGACGTGGCCCGTTCGGTGGACCCGACGACGTCGGTGAACATGACCGTCGACAGGACACGATCGGGCTCCTCCGCGACGCGCACTCCGGTCAGAAACTCGCGGACCTCCTCGATGACGGCCTCGTAGTCACCGATCCACGGCAAGTGGTCGTCGCCCGGAAGTTCCACATACCGCGCGCCGGGAATCTGCTTGGCCATCCACTCACCGGCCCGTCTATTGATCGCACGATCACCGTGCCGGTGCACCACCAGCGTTGGCACGCGCAGCGTCGGTAACACGTGGCGAACATCGATCTCCATGAACATGGTGGCCAGCGCGATCAGACCGTCGGTGCTCACCGACGATCGCCGGTAGCGCCCGAGCCACTCTCGGGCTTGTTGATCTTCGGCGAGCGACGGCGCCCAGATCTCTATGTCTCCGCCCGCGTACGCCACTGGAACGATCAGCTCGAGACCGGACTCCACCGCGGCATCGACGGGGGGAGCCCAGGGATAGTCGGGCGCCTCGGTCGACCGCGCCATCCCGCCGCAGAGCACGAGCGCCTCCGTGCGTTCCGGATAGGTCGCCGCGAAGAGCAAGCACATCGGTGCTCCCTCGGACACGCCCATCAGCACTGCGCGTTCCGATCCCGCGTCGTCCATGACCGCTCGAACGTCGTCCATCCGTTCTTCGAGCGTCGGCATCGCGACGGCGCGATCAGAGAGGCCGGTCCCTCGTTTGTCGAACAGGATCAGACGCGTGAAGTCGCTCAGCCCGTGAAAGAAACGACCCATCCGGGGCGAGCCGCCGTCCTCCTGCCACTGCATGTCGAGGTGGTTGGCCATGCCGAGGGCGACGATGAGATCGCGCGCGCCCGTACCCACCACCTGGTACGCGATGTGCACGTCGCCGCTCTGCGCGTATTTTGTTTCGGGGAGCGTGCGCCGAGTCTCGCGAACGTCACGAGGCGACGCCACCTGAGGCCCACATCGTCAGCAGCCGACCCTCGGTGGCGACATCGTCGAGGCGGGTTGTCGCTCCGCGCCGATAGGTTGCGCAGAATGGGCGAGCAACCGACGCTGTACGAGTGGGCCGGCGGTCGCGAGGCCTTTGATCTGATGATCAACGCGTTCTATGACCGCGTCGAGAGTGACGAGCTGCTCTCGCCCTTGTTTCCCGGTGGCGTGCACGCGGACCATCGTCGCAA
>JAUZEM010000304.1 GCA_030839005.1 Actinomycetota bacterium
AACCCGGTGAGCAACTGCTCACGGTCGCCCGGGCGAGCTTCCGAGGCGCCGCCGCCGTGAGCGTGCGGGCGACGTTCGCGCTCGGATCGGGTCGCATGCGCCTGCGCGCCTTCGACGTTTGGCACGACGCGGCGATCGCGTCGGGCTTCCCGCTCGTACCTCCCGACATGGTCGTCGCCGCGACCGACCAGCGCGTCTTGTTCGGCAAGCCGACGTTCTGGGGCCGCACGCCGTCGCGCTACTCGGGCGCGGTAGATCTCGGGCAGCTCGCACAGATCGTCGCCGTACGTCACGGCATCGTCACCGGAGTCGCGTTCGCGTTCACCGACGGCGGGATCGTCGAGATCGAGGCCTTACGCGGCCGACAACTGCGACGGCTGGCGCTCGTCGTCGACGAGCTGCTCGCGCGCAAGTAGCCCACCCAACAAACAGTTCGGCGCGAAAACGGTCCTGGGCGCGGGTTTTCCGCCAAACAGTTTGGCGGGGAATCGGGATAGCGTCCCGGGCATGACGACATTCGGTTTTCAGATCCCGGGATTCCGCCACGCGGGCGCGCCCGACGTCGAGATGTTCGACCGGACGCTCGCGAACGCGCTCGCGGCCGAAGAGGGCGGCTTCTCGTCGGTGTGGGTCATGGATCATTTCTGGCAATTGCCCGCGCTCGGTGGTCCCGACGAACCGATCCTCGAGGCGTACACGCTGCTCGGGGCGTTGGCGGCGCGTACCGATCGGGTGCAACTCGGGACGCTCGTCACCGGAGTGACCTACCGCAATCCGGCGATGCTCGCGAAGATGGTGACGACACTCGACGTGGTCTCGCGCGGACGGGCAATCCTCGGGATCGGCGCCGCGTGGTACGACGTCGAGCACGCCGGCTACGGCTTTGCGTTCCCCACTGCGCGCGAGCGCCTCGATCGACTCGAGGAGGCGGTCCAGATCTGCCGAGCGATGTTCCGCGACGAACGGCCGTCCTTCAAGGGTCGCTACTACGAGACGGATGACGCCCGAAACGTTCCCAAGCCGGTGCAAACCGGCGGGCCGCCGATCATGATCGGCGGAGGCGGCGAGAAGCGCACGCTGCGGCTCGTTGCGCAGTACGCCGACATGTGCAACGTGAGCGGTGGCCCGGAGACGGTGCGCCACAAGCTCGACGTGATGCGCGCGCATTGCGCCGATGTCGGGCGCGATCCGTCGGAGATCATGACGACACGCCTCGGGACGCTCGTCCTCACCGAGGACGCCGACGAGACGGGCCGCGTGCGCGGGTTCCTCTCGGGACTTGCCGGGGACCAGTTCGCGGAGCAATTCACTGTCGGCGAGGCCGACGCGGTGTTGCACGAGGTCGAGGCAATGCTCGCGGCAGGGATCGACTGCCCGATCTTCAACATGCCCCTGTCCGATCCCGAAACCGTCGCGAAGGCCGGCGCGCTGCTCATGAAGAACTTCGCGTAGCCTGCTCGCTCGTGAGCCTCGCGGAGCGTCTCGGCTACCCGCCCGATGCGAAGCTGCTGATCGTCAACTGTGACGACCTCGGGTCGTCGCGGTCTGCCAACGTCGCGGTGTACGAAGCGCTCCGGGACGGCGTCGCCACCAGCGCGACACTGATGGTTCCGTGCCCATGGGCGCGAGACGCCGCCGCGATGTATCGGGGCGAGGACGTCGGAGTGCACCTCACCTTGAACTCGGAGTGGGAGACCTATCGCTGGGGGCCGATCACCCACTCCCCGAGCCTGCTCGACGGCGACGGTGGCTTCCCGCGCACCGTCGAGGACGTGTGGGATCACGCTGACCTCGACGAGGTGCGCAAGGAGTGCCGGGCCCAGCTCGAACGGGCGAGCTATTGGGGCTTCGACGTCTCGCACATCGATTCGCACATGGGAACGATGCAGCTGCGCGCCGAGTTCTTCGACGTGTATCTGGAGATGGCCGTCGACTTCCGACTCCCCCTGCGGATGGCCGGAGCGAGCGCGGAACGGCTGATCGGCTTTCCGTACCGGCGACTGGCCGACGAGGAAGGCGTCGTGTTCCCGGATCATTTCGTCTACACGAGCGTCGGCTCGCGGCGCGGCATCGAGAAGGCGCTGTTCGACCTCGCGCCGGGCGTCACGGAGGTTTACCTGCACCCGGGCATCGACACCGATGAGCTGCGGGCGTCGCATCCCGACTGGGCGAATCGAGTCGAGGATCATGCATACCTGACCCGCGATCCGTCGCTTCGCGACTTGATCGATCGGGCCGGCGTCACGCTGCTCGGTTACCGGGCTCTGCGCGAGCTGCAACGGTCTTCAGCGCAACGGTCTTCAGCGCAACGCGAGTTGTGAGCACGACTCCCGGCGCGCTCGCCGCGTTGTGCGAAGCCGCGATGCCGCAGGAGCGTCTGAACGCCGACGAGCTCGCGTACCTCTGTTTCGCCGAACACGACGAGGTTCTCGGCGACGAGCGCGCGTCGGCGGTACTGCAGACGCAACGCTTCGGCGATCGACTCGCAGCGTGGCTCACGCTGGTGGTCGTGCATCCGGCCGAGCAGAGCCGCGGCCGCGGCAAGGAGTTGGTGCACGCGGTCGCCGACCGTGCTCGCGAGCTCGGCGCGCGTGAGCTGCTCCTTGCGAGCGCCGTTCCTCGGTATCTCTGGCCGGGCGTCGACGTATACAACACCCGCGCCGGAATGTTGCTCGAGGCGTGCGGTTTCGAACGCGACTGGGTCGGTACCAACATGGCCATCGACACGGCGTTCCGGCAGCCGCCACCGAAGGGCGTCGCGGTAGAGCGCGAGACCGGCGACGCCGCCCATGAGCTCGCGGCGCGCGCCTACCCGTACTGGGTTCCCGAGCTCGACCGCGCGACCATGCTCGGCACCGCGTTCGCCGCCCGCGACGCGCAGGGCGCGACGATCGGCTTCGGGTGTCACTCGGTCAACCGCTCCGGTTGGATCGGTCCCATGGCAACCGATCCGACACTGCAGCACGGGGGCGTCGGATCCGCGGTTGTCGCGGCGCTGTGCGCCGACCTCGGAGCGCGGGGCTGCGCGACCGGCGAGATCGCGTGGGTGAGCAATCTCCGCTTCTACGGCAAGTGCGGCGCGCGAGTTTCCCGAGTGTTCCTCGGCGGCAAGCTCGTGCTCTGACCGCTAACATCCTGACGTCACGAGCTGACCAGAAGGGCAGGGCCTGAAGGCCCCGGTTCGCGGCGAAGGCATCGCTTTCGACGCGCCAAGGAGCCGGCATGCCCGTTGCACCGACACCGAAGATCGAGCTTCACGTTCACCTCGAGGGCGCGGTGCGACCCGCGGCGCTCCTCGACATCGCCGACCGCAACGGGCTCACGCTGCCCGCGCACGGCGTCGACGAGCTGGTGGAGCTGTACCGCTTCCGCGACTTCGACCACTTCATCGAGCTCTGGATGATGACGACGCACGTCATCCGCACCGAGGTCGACTTCCGCCAGGTCGTGGTGTCGTACGCGCACGAGGCGGCGGCACACGGAGCGGTGTACATCGAGGGCATCTTCACCCCCGCCGAACGGGTGCTCGGCGGCGCGTCGTGGGACGAAGTCTTCTCCGGGTTCTGCGACGGAGCGGAAGAAGCGAAGGAGACGACCGGTGTCGAGGTACGCCTCACGCCCGACATCCCGCGCGGCTTCCCCGTCGACGCCGCGCTCGAGACGGTGCGCTATGCGGTCAAGTACCGCGACCGCGGGGTCGTCGGCCTCGGTCTCGGCGGACGGGAGTCGGGATTCCCGCCCGAGCCGTTTGCGCCGGCGTTTCGCGTCGCCAAGGACGGCGGCCTCGGTTCGGTGCCGCACGCGGGAGAGACCGAGGGCGTCGCGTCGATCCGTGGCGCGCTCGATGCGCTCGGCGCCGACCGGCTCCGGCACGGCATCCGCGCGGTCGACGACCCAGCTCTCCTCGACGAGCTCGCTTCGCGCGGAATCGTATGTGACGTGTGCCCCGTATCGAATCTTCGTACGCGTGCGATCGACGCGCTCGAGCGCCATCCTCTCCCCACGATGCTCGAGGCCGGGGTGCCGTGCACGATCAGCACCGACGATCCCGCGATGTTCGACACCGACCTTTCCCGCGACTACGACATCGCGGCCCGGCTCGGATTGTCGGCCCGCGAGGCGTACCGGGCGGGCCTTCTCGGTGCGCTCTGCGACGACGAGACGTTGCGCTCGCTCGAGACCATCGCGGCCGGCTTCGCGTGGCCGGATTCCGCTCCTGGATAGCGTGCGACGCAAGCGCGTGCGTCGTCGAGTTCGGTCAGAATCGAGTTGATGGCGTCGTCGTCGGCCGAGCAGCTACTTCAGCAAGCACTCGAAATCCCGTTTCGCGGCTGGGACTTCTCCGTGCTCGGCGATCGTCTCGTGCTCGAGCCGCCGCCGTGGTCGTTCGAACAAATCGTCGACGACGCTGCCTTCCGAGCGGCGTCCATGCTCGACATGGGCACCGGAGGTGGCGAGTGGCTGAGCAACCGGCGCCACGCCGTGCGCACCGTTGCCACCGAGAGCTGGCCTCCGAATGTCCCCATCGCCGCTGCTCGACTCGGACCTCTCGGCGTCGCAGTGGTGCAGGACGAAGGCGCGATCGACAACGCCGATCAGACGACCCGCGGCCCCCGCGGTCGGCTCCCTTTCCGCGACGCGGCGTTCGACCTCGTCACAAGCCGCCATGAATCCTTCGTGGCGGTCGAAGTCCGCCGAGTGCTGCGTCCGGGCGGCGTATTCGTCACCCAACAGGCCGCTTCGGGCGCGCGGCGCTTCCACGAGCTCCTCGGACTCGACCCACCCGCTGACGACGACTTCCACATCGAGCTCGCGGTCGAACAACTCCAGCACGCCGGGCTGCACGTCCGACAATCGGCTGTCGGCGCCGCCACCACGGTATTTGCCGACATCGGCGCGCTCGCGTGGTACCTCAGCAACGTGAAGTGGGGTGTCCGCGACTTTTCGATAGATCGTCACCGGGACGCGCTGCTGCGCCTGCACGGCGGCCCCATCCGGGTCGCCTCCGAGCGGTTCTGGATCGAAGCACGCCCGTAGGCCTCGGCGCTCGCACGACGACTGCCGAGCGGGCCATTATGAGCGCCCTGGATGGACGGCATTCGCGAGTGAGCGCACGTGGCTGAGCAGGACGACATCACGCTCGCCACCTATGAGCTCGCCGCGCAACGGTACCGGGACCGCAGCGCGCCGCCGGGACAGTCGTTGCTCGCATTTCTCGACTGTGTCGCGCAGCTGGTCGGATCCGGGGAGATCCTGGAACTCGGCAGCGGTCCTGGTCGGGAAGCGCTGTACCTCGAGCGCCGCGGACTTCGCGTCATCCGGACAGACGCGACGCGGGCGTTCATAGAGATGATGCGAGAGGACGGCTTCGATGCCCGTCTGCTCGATGTCCGAACGGGCGAGCTCGGCGGACCGTATGCCGCGATCTTCGCCCACGCGGTCCTACTGCATCTGACCCGCCCTGAGTTCAGCGACGCGCTGGCGAGAGCCCGGCGCGCCGTCGTCGACGGCGGCCTGCTGGCCTTCACTCTGAAGGAGGGCGACGGCGACGCGTGGAGCAATGCCAAGCTCGACCTACCGCGTCACTTCACCTATTGGCGCGAACCGGCAGTGCGCACCGTGCTCGATGTCACGGCTTGGCACTTGGAATCCATCGATCACGTCGAAGGTCGCACCGAACCGTGGCTCCACGTGATCGCGCGCGCGGTGACTGATCCGGCGTAGCGAAGATACGGCCGAAATCTGCGATTGGCGTGTCGGACGGCAAGCGCGAAGCTGACCGGCATGGCATCTCATGTACCGAACGCATCTGGAGGCATCGTTACGAAACCGAGTCCGCGCTCTGTCGCGGCGACGGTCGCTCGTCTCCAGCGGCTCATCGAAGAGAAGGGCGTGATGCTCTTCGCGGTTATAGATCACAGCGGCGAGGCGAACCGCGTCGGGCTGACGATGCCGGACACCAAGCTGGTCATTTTTGGAAGTCCAACGGCCGGTACGCCAGTCATGGTCGCGGCACCGCTCGCCGCTCTCGACCTGCCTCTCAAGCTGCTCGTATCCGAGGACCCGGCCGGACTTGTTTCGGTCAGCTACAACTCGCCTTCATGGCTCGCCGAACGCCATCACCTCTCCGAGGAGATGGCGGCCCGCCTCGAACAAATCGAAACGATCAGCGACGCGGTCGTGGCCGTTGATACATGACCGCCGATCGGTACTCGCTCGAGTGCTCGGGATCGAGCAATCTGGCGCGCGTGGGACAGCAATCGCGTCGGGTGAAGTCGGGAGCGCCATGCAGAAGGACATGCAGTTTTCGTGGGATGACCTAACCGGCGACGTGCGGGTCGATGTGCGTCGCGAATGACGATCCCGCCGGGTATGGATGCTGGGATACCGCAGCCCTCGGGTACCCGGTATGTACCGCCACGGTGCACTTCTCGCGGCGCGGCTACCTCCGTCGTGCACCACGGCTCGATGAAAGACATCGTGCCGGTGTACGAAGCGCTCGTGCAGTGGATCGAGGACAGCGGCTACCGGCTCGCCGGTCGTAGCCGCGAGCTGTATCTGGAGTTCGACGAAGACGATCACTCTCGCAACGTCACCGAACTGCAGATGCCGATTGCGCGCTGACTCGCGCGGGTCGGCTCAGAGGAGGCCGGCAAGGGTGTAATGGAAGCCGATCGACTCGTGGAAGACGTTGTCAGGCGCAACCTGCAAGAGACGATCTCGTAGGTCTCGCTCGAACGCACGAGCGTGCGATCCGAGCGCGGGCTTCGAGAGGACAGAGGTCGAGTACAGGAAGCCGTTCAGCCGCTCGATGGTCCACTCGTGCGGTGTCGGGAAGTCATGCTCGCCGAC
>JAUZEM010000147.1 GCA_030839005.1 Actinomycetota bacterium
ATGCGTCAACGCCGTCGACGAGACGCGCTGCAGACCCGCCGTACGACGAGACCGCCGATTACCGCGGCCACCGTTGACGGGAACCGGGCGAGATCGTGGCGCGCCGCCGCGAGATCACGTTCGCGCAGATGTCGACCGCCGGCACGTCCGACCGCGCGGGTCAATGAGATCAGCGCCTCCGCACGTGGCACTTGATGCTCCGGGAACATTGCGACGAAGCCCTCGTAGATGGCGCGATTGCGTCGGTACGCGTCGATGATGCGGTGCGGCTGGTGCCACACGGGTGCGGCCGGGTCGTACACGATGATGTAGCCGCGCGCGAGCGCCTCACGTCCCCACGCCTTGTCTTCGGCGGCCGGAAGTTGTTCGTCGAAGGGGAACTCTTCCCACAACGAACGGCGGAGCGCCGAGTTGCCATTGGAGAGCCCCCACAACCGGCTCTCGAAGTGGTAACTGCGCTGGACGATCACCGGACCGGGCTCCGGTATCGGGCGGCCGGGCCGCACCGGCGGGCCCCAAACCCCCGCAACCGCGGGTTCGTCGAAGTGTCGGAGCAGATTGCCGAGCCAGTCTTCTGTTGCCGACGGGCAGTGTGCCGAGAGGCACACGAGCACGTCGCCCATCGCCTCGCGAGCCCCCAGGTTGAGCGCCCGGCTGTAGCCCCATTCGTCGGGAGGGAGGTGAAGGACCTTTACCGGGTAGCCCGCAACCACGGCGAGGGTCGCATCGGTCGAGCCCGAGTCGACGACGATGACCTCGCATGGTTTCACCCGTTGTTCCAGGATGCCCTCGAGTGTCGGACCGATACCTGCTTCTTCGTTTTTGCACCTGACGATGACCGATGCGGTCGTCACGCGCGCCGCCCGAGCTGCTGATCTGACGCGCTCGAGGAGTCGGAAGGCATCTGATCGTGGCCCTAATGACCGACCGCGCGGTTGATGAGTCGCTTCAGTGTTTCCATCTCGCCACCGCCGCTCGCGAGCGCTTCGTGCGATTGTGTGAGCAACACCAGGCTCTGGGCCACGCCCTGTTCTCCCGCTCGACGGCAGCGGGCCGACGCGTCGACGTACGCGTCCAGCGCCTTGCTGAGGTGTTGTTGCAACGTCTTGCCGGGGATCGGCGGCACGGCCCGCATCGCGGCTGTCGTCTTCTGCAGCGCTCCGCAGGCGCTGACCAGTGCCGGGTCGGCCCGCGTCGAGTGCACGTCGGCGCGGCTCGTGGCCGTGCCGACGGTGGTGATGGCGGCTCCGAGGCGATAGAAGTCGGGATTGTGCGCCGATAGCCATTCCCGAAGTTGCTGACGCTGCTCGACGGAGAGGTCGTCCGTCGTCTGACGGTTGTGCCAGTACATGCCGGCGCCGACGGCGGCCCCGGCCAGCATGACAACCGTGACGAGCACGATGATGACGCGTCCGAACCAGCCGAGCCGCCGCCGATGTTTGTAGTTGGCGGCGGCCAGGTACTGCTTGTCGGGAACCGCCGCGGCACCCTCGAGGGATTGCTGGTTCACGGCCCGGGTTGTCGCCGAACGACGAGCGCCCGGCCGGTGTCGTCGATGCGGTGCAATAGAACGGTCATGCCGTTTGCTTCGAAGTACTCGTCGACCGCTTCTTTCGCTCCGAGGAAGAACCCGTAGTCGTCGATGATCACGACGCCGCCGTCGGCGACCCGCGGGAAGAGGTGCTCCATTTCGTGCGCCGTGGATTCGTACCAGTCGGTGTCGAGGCGTAGCAGGGCGATCTCTTCGGGTGCTTCGGCCGGGACGGTGTCTTCGACGAGGCCGGCGACGCCATGCACGAGCTCGCGGCAGGATCCGGTGCCCACCACGAGGTCTTCGACTTCGCTCGGCGACAAGTACGACCAATCCGGAGGCGCGTTCGCCGTCTCTTCCCAGAGGCGGCCCGATCGCCCCCAGATATCGACGTCGCGCGCAGTCGCGGGCGGCATGGAACTGAAGGTGTCGAAGAGGTAAAGGTGCCGGCTCGTGTCGCCCCGCGCCACGAGCGCGTGCGCGACCGCCATCATGCTTCCGCCCCGATACACCCCGCACTCGACGACGGCACCCGGCACGCCGGCGCGAGTGACGTAGTCGACCGCGTCCCGCAACGCGACCACCCGCTCCGGTCCGGTGAGCGTGTAGGGATGCACGGCGCGCACGATGTCGACGGCTTCGTCGTCGAAGTCGGCGGGGAGGTCGAAGCCCCGGCCCCTGTGCACGACGAGACGGGTCGACGCGACGTGACACAGGTCAACCCGCCGCCCGAGCTCATTGAGCGCCTGCACCACCGCGGGCTGGAACCAGTCGTAGTCGTCCCACACGATGACGCCCCACGGACTCAGCATTTCGAGCGCCCGCTCGCTATCACGCAAAACGTCGTCGTAGTCGTGTGACGCGTCGATGAGGATGAAGTCGACCTTTCCGCGCAGCGGGGTGTAATCGAAGACTTGGCTGTACGCGCGGTGAAAGACGATCCGGTTCGATGTTTCGTCGCGGTCCCGGAACCTCGAGCCGAGGAGCTCGGCGGGCGCACCACCCTGGGCCTCGTACCACTCGGCGCAACCGTCCGCCTCGAACGCCTCCGGTGGTATGTCGATGGTGTGGATGACCGCGCCCGGAGGCGCGGCGTCG
>JAUZEM010000315.1 GCA_030839005.1 Actinomycetota bacterium
GCGACATCGCCGCCGAAGACTGAGCCGGGCTCGCGAACTGCACCGTACGCTGTCGAGATGCGCAACCAGCCCGTCGTCCTCGTGCACGGACTCGGCTCGTCGTTCGAGCACGGCTGGCGCGCAACGGGTTGGGTCGACCTGCTCGACGACGCGCACCGCAAGGTGATTCCGGTCGACATTCTCGGGCACGGAACCTCCGACGCGCCGCACGACCCTGCCAAGTACGCGCACCTCGACGTGGCACTCGAGCGCGCGCTACCGGACGAGACCGTCGATGCGATCGGCTTCTCGCTCGGCGCGCAGCTGTTGCTGCGCGTCGCGGCGCGCACGCCCGAGCGCTTCGGCCGTCTCGTGCTGATCGGCGCCGGCGAGAACGTGTTCCGAAACGACGACACACAGCCGCTGGCCGAGATCTTCGAGCGCGGCATCGAGCCCGACGACATCGCGGCCCGAGTGTTCGTGCAGCTCGCGCGCAGCGCGGGCAACGACCCGCGGGCGATCGCGGCGTGCCTGCGCCGTCCGTCCGACGCGTTCACGCCGGACGACGCCGCCCGCGTGACGTGTCCGACGCTCGTCATCATCGGCGATCGCGACTTCGCCGGGCCGCCGGAGCCGCTGGTCGACGCCCTGCCCGACGCGCAGCTCGTCGTCCTGCGCGGCATCGACCACTTCCGCACCCCGAGCGAGTTCGACTGCATCGACGCCGCGCTGGAATTCGTCGAAGCCGTGCCGCCCCCCGCTTCGTAGAGCTTCAGGGCGCCCGGGTGGGCGCGTTCAGATCCCCAGCAGGCGGTGTCGAACGGGCCCGGGGATGAAGAACCACTCGTGTGCCTCGATGTCGTAGAGGCGGGTCTCGATCGCCGCGCGGCGCCGCACGACGCGCGGGTCGAGCTGCTTCGACGCGATGCCGAAGGTCCAGAACGCGCCGGGATAGGTAGCGATCGCGCCCCACAACAATTCCGTGTGATCGAACCGGTTCGAGAGGGTCGTGAAGCAATTGCGCACGACTTCCGGGTGGAAGTGGATCGACTCGGTCTGGGCGACGAGGATGCCGTCCGGACGCAGCGATCGCTCGCACAGTGCGTAGAACTCGTCCTCGAACAACCGCGCCGCGGGACCGATGGGGTCGGTGAGGTCGACCATGATGATGTCGAGCTCGCCGCGCAGCTCCGCGATCGACTCGAACGCGTCGCTCGGCCTGACCTCGACACGCGGGTCGGCCAGTGTCTCACGCGCCACCTCGTAGTGCTTGCGCGCAACCTGCACGACCTCCTCGTCGAGCTCGAGGAGGTACACGCGCTCGATCCCCGGATGCTTCAAAACCTCGGCGACCAGATGCACGTCACCTCCGCCGACCACGGCGACATCGCGTGGGTTCGGGTGCGAGAACAGCGCGGGGTGCGCCAGCATCTCGTGGTAGACGTACGTGTCGAGGTCGGTCATCTGCACGATGCCGTCGAGCGCGAGCACGCGACCCAGCCGCGGCGACTCGAAGAGCACGACTTCCTGGAACTCGGTGCGCCTCTGCTCGAGCACGACGGTCATGTCGTACGACGCGTGCGAGGCGCTGCCCGGCTCGAACTCCTCGAACCGCCGCGCGGTGAGCTCGGGTCGCACGCCCCGGCGCAGGAAGCGGACGTCGACCTGCTCGGCGTCGAAGGAGTCGCGCAGCACGCCGATGATGGCTTCCATGTCGACATGCTCGCCGCACGTGAACAGGTCGGCGGCCACATAGCCGAGCTCCGGCCAGGTATGGATCGCGAGGTGGCTCTCGGCGATGACCGCGACACCCGAGACACCGTGGGGCGAGAACCTGTGCACGAACACGTCGATGAGCGTGACCTGGCCCGCCACCGCGGCGGCGCGCAGCGCGTGCTCGGCGCGCTCGACGGAATCGAGGTTCGTTGCGCCCCAGAAATCACAAACGGCGTGGCGGCCGATCCCGGTTGCGTCCAAAGGTCACCTCCGCCGAGCCCGCGAAAGGCGTGACGCTACAAGCCGTCCGCCGGCCCCCGGGCACCGGACAGGTGAACATTCTCGGAAGGGTCGACTTGCCGACCTCTACAATGGCGGTCCCCGGTCGGGGCTCGCTTCGACCGGGACGCGCATGGTGGTTGTAGCTCAGTTGGTTAGAGCGTCGGCTTGTGGTGCCGAAGGTCGCGGGTTCGAGACCCGTCAGCCACCCTCAGGGGCCGCGCAGAATCGCTTCGAGCGCGGGCACCAGGACGGGATACCGGAACGGGAAGTCGAGGGCGACGAGCCGAGCCGGCAACACCCGTTGGCTCGCGAGCAACAACGAGTCGACGAGCTCACTTCCGTAGCGCAGCTTCAACGGCAACATCGGCGTGGGCAACAACGTCGGGCGCCGCACGACGTCGCCGAGCGCACGGGCAAACTCGGCGTTCGTCACCGGATTGGGCGCGGTGAGGTCGACGGGACCGCGCAAGCGCTCGTCGACGATCGCGGCACGCAACGCGGTGATCTCGTCGTCGAGCGCGATCCAGCTCATCCACTGCCTACCGGAGCCCTGCCGGCCGCCGAGACCGAGCCGGAACGGCAAGAGCATCTTTTTCAAGGCGCCGCCGTTGCGCGCGAGCACGATGCCGGTGCGGACGTTGACCGTGCGAACCCCCGCGTCGATCGCCGGGCGGGTTTCGGCCTCCCATGCTTTGCAGACGCCGGCAAGGAAGCCCTCGCCCGGTGGGCTGTCCTCGGTGAGCAGCTCGTCGCCGCGGTCTCCGTAGTACCCGACGGCCGAGGCGGACACGAGGACGCGCGGCTTGCGCTCGCGGCTCGCCACCGCGGCGGCGAGCAACGCGGTGCCTTTGGTACGACTCTCCAGGATGCGCCGTTTCTGCTCGACGGTCCACCGACGCTCGCCGATGCCTTCACCCGCGAGGTGGACGACCGCGTCGACCCCTTCCAGCGCCGGCGCGTCGATGCGGCCCGCATCCGGATCCCAACCGATCTGGTCGCCGCCACTGACCCCACCGCGTGCGAACTGCAGCACCCGGTGACCGTCGGCCCGAAGTGACGCGGCGAGCGCCGAACCCAAGAAGCCATGCGCGCCGGTGATCGCTACGTCCACATCCGAAATGTACGGGCTCGTGGGTTACGATGTGCGGTCCTTGCGCCCCTAGCTCAACTGGTTAGAGCATCAGACTCTTAATCTGCAGGTTCCGGGTTCGAGTCCCGGGGGGCGTACTCCATGACCAGGTCATATGCCGGGTCAGATTTCGTGCAATGGCTCGAAAGGCCGTGTTTGCAAACGGATTGCAAGCGGCCGTCAGCGCGAACCGAGTGCGCGCTCGAAGGCCGCGGCGGCGCGATCGAGCTCTTCCTCGTTCGGATGCGTGTAGGTCTGCAAGGTGAACGCGACGGACGCGTGACCCAAGATCTTCGACGTAATGGCGGGCGAGCTTCCGGTCGCAGCGAGGATGGTGGCGACGGCGTGACGTAGGTCGTGGAGCCGAACGCCCTCGAGACCGGCGGCCGCGGCGATGCGCGACACGGCGTGCGTGAAGGTCGACGGATCGAGGGGTTCGCCGTCACCTCGGTGACCGGCAGTGTTGCGAGAAGTTGGGCAGGCTAGGTGACATGGTGAACGGGTCGGTGGTTCCCAACGAAGAGCTCCGCGCGCTGGTGTTGAGGTTCTACCGAATGTGGGAGGAGCGCGACCTCGACGGGCTGGCCGAACTGTTCACCACCGCCGGTCACCTTCTCATCGCGGGAACCGATCCGGACGAGTGGTGGTCTGGTCCGACCGGGGTGGACGTGGTGGTTACCCAGGTCCAGGAGCTGCCACGAGCGACGATCGAGTCGTCTGATCTCCGCGCCTACTCCGTCGGAGCCGTCGGATGGGTCGCGGACCAGCCCCGATACACCTTCGCTGACGGTGGCGGCTTCCGCGGACGTCTGACGGCCACGCTGGTGGTCGAGCGCGGCCACTGGCGGATCGTGCAGTTCCACTTGGCTGACCCGATGCCCAATGCGCGCCCTCTGACCACGAGCATCGACCAGGTCGCGAGCCGTGCTCGACGGGATCGGACCGACGTGCAGAAGGCGTCCGCGCCCGACGGCACGGTCACCGTGGTCTTCACCGACATCGAATCCTCGACGACACTGCTCGACCGATTGGGAGACACCGAGTTCGTTCAACTTCTCGGGTGGCACGACCGCGCCGTGCATGAAGCCGTCGATCAGCACGGCGGTTTCGTCGTGAAGTCCGAGGGCGACGGGTTCATGCTCGCGTTTCCCTCGGCCAGCTCCGCCTTGCGTGCCTGTGTTGTGCTACGCGACCGGCTCGGTGACGGCTACCGAGACATACCGGTGCGCGTACGCATGGGAATGCATGTCGGCGAGGCCATCCGACACGCCGACGACTTCTACGGACGCACTGTGGTCATTGCCGCGCGCATCGGCTCACTAGCCCTCGGCGGCGAAATCCTGACGTCGGGTCTCGTCCACGCCCTCGCCCAAGGACTCGGGACCTTCACGTTCGGCCCACCGCGCACAACTGCACTCAAAGGAATCGAGGGCACCTTCGAGCTCTACCCGGTCTTGGCATGACGACCCGGAACGAACCCAGACCCACACATATACCGAATGTGCCGTTTCCGTCGCGAGCTTTCTCGACGCGACACAGTGCGAGTGACCTCGGATCGAACTGAACCGATGTGCCGTACTGGGATGTTCGCGAACGCGATCAAGCTGTGGTCCACTGCACCAACACGCGCGCACCGAACTGCCGCTCTGTACTCGCCGCGCAGGCGCGTGATCGGGCAATCTTGAGCGCGTGACCGACGGCCGCACGATCGAGACCGATCTGAAGATGTTCGTCGAGCGGGTTGCCGAT
>JAUZEM010000382.1 GCA_030839005.1 Actinomycetota bacterium
GGATGGGAGTGGGAGGGTCGCTTCTATCCGCTTCTGTTCCAGGGGAACGTGCACACGCGCCGGTTCCGCGCCGGCGAAGAGGGTACGGGCGACGACCTGTTCGCCCGTCAATACGACGACATGATCCCGGCCGCGTACGACGTCCACGAGCGCGTGCGTGCCATGGATGAAGACGGGGTTTGGGCTGAACTGTTGTTCCCGACGTTTCCTCGCTTCGGCGGCAATCGCTTCCTCGAAGCCGTCGACAAGGACCTCGCGCTGGCCTGCCTGCAGGCATGGAACGACTGGATGATCGACGAATGGTGCGCGGCGTACCCGGATCGGTTCATTCCCCAGACGATGATCCCGTTGTGGGACACCCAACTCGCAACGCGCGAGATAGAGCGGTGCGCGGCGAAGGGCGCGAAGGGAATCATCTTCGTGGAGAATCCGTATCCGATCGGGCTGCCGTCGTTTCCCACCGGCCATTGGGACCCGGTGTTCGCGGCGGCGTCCGACACCGGCTTGCCGCTGTCGATGCACATCGGCACCTCGTCGGGACTGCTCTCGCCGTCACCGGATACAACACCGTCGGTCGGCATCGCGCTGTGTGGCATCAACTCGATGAGCGCGCTCGGCGATCTCATCTTCTCCGGAGCGCTCGAGGCGCATCCCAATTGCAAGATCGCGCTGTCCGAAGGTGGCGCCGGCTGGGTCCCGTACGCGCTCGAGCGCCTCGATTACACGTGGCAGCGAAGCCGTTATGAGGGCGTCAACTGCAGCCGCTTGCCTTCCGAGGTCTTCGCGCAGCACTTCTGGGTCTGCATGGTCGCCGATCGCTACGCGGTGATCAACCGGCACCTCATCGGGCTCGACAAGTTGATGTGGGAGTGCGACTTCCCGCACAACGACTCCAACTGGCCCGACAGTCGCAAGGTCCTCGCCGATGCGGTCCACGACATCCCCGACGACGACGCGCGCCAGATCGGCGAGCTCAACGCCCGTCGCCTCTACAACTTCTGGTAGTCGTAGTCGGTGTCGACGCTTGGACGAGAGTGAACGAGAAACACCATTGACGAACCGGCCTGCCTCCATGTTTCGGTCGCTGCTCACCGCCGCTGTCCTGCTTGCGTTGGTGTTCGCCACCAGTTGCTCGAGCGGCAAGAGCAGCGGCGCCGGCTCGACGAGCCAAGCGACCGACACAACCACGCGCGCCAACTCGACGTCGACGACAAGCGGTCGACCGCGCCCGGCCGGTCCGGTCGCCGACCTCTCGCACGAGATCACCGGCCGGACGGCGCCGTTCATGGGCGCGGCGACGACTGTGAACCTGGCGCGCGCCGGCTACGTCGAGCACGAGTACCTCGCCGCAGGCACCGCAAGCTCCTACCGGGCGATCACGCCGATCTCGCGCGACGGCCGATGGCACTTTGCGCCCGCCACGAAGGCTGCGTACCGCACGCGTGCGCTCGTCCGCCGGCCTGCGAAGGCGGCCGACTTCAGTGGCACTGTCGTCGTCGAATGGTTGAACGTCAGCGGCGGGCTCGATGCCGATCCCGACTGGGCCAGCCTCCACGAGGAGCTGTTGCGCCGCGGGGATATCTGGGTCGGTGTCTCGGCCCAGATGATCGGCGTCGTCGGCGGCCCGGTGCTGGTGTCAGTGCCGATCGAGGCCGCGAAGAACATCGCCGGCAAAGGCCTGAAGGCGATCGACGCGGCGCGGTACGGATCGCTCGAGCACCCCGGCGACGGCTACGCGTTCGACATCTTCACGCAGGTCGCGCGAGCGATCCGCGCCGGCGGCGCGGCGACGGGCGGCGCGACACCGCAGCGGATACTCGCCGCGGGCGAGTCTCAGTCGGCATTCGCGCTGGTCAGCTATTACAACGGCGTACAACCCTTGACGCGCGCGTTCGACGGTTTCTTCGTGCACAGCCGCGGCGCCGTCGGGCTCACGCTCGTGACCGGGCGCAGGTCGGCCGACATCGCAGGCGCGATCGCGGGCACGCCGAGCATCTTCCGCACCGATCAGACCGCTCCGGTCCTCGACGTCCAGACCGAGAGCGACGTGAGCGGCGTGCTGAATTCGATCGCCGCCCGCCAGCCTGACACCGACACGTTCCGGCTCTGGGAGGTCGCCGGGACCGCTCACGCCGATGCCCACCTGATCGGGCCGATCGCCAGCCAGCTCGACTGTGGCGTGCCGATCAACAACGGCCCGATGCACGTGGTGGCGAAGGCCGCGCTGCACGCCCTCGATGCCTGGGTGCAGAGCGGTACACGGCCGCCGCGTGCGCCGCGCCTCGAGACAACAGCAGGTGCGACACCGCAGATTCGCCGCAACGCCGACGGCATCGCGCTCGGCGGCATTCGCACACCGCCGCTCGACGTGCCGGTCGACGTGCTCTCGGGCGCGCCGGGAGCGAACCCGAGCATCATCTGTCTCTTGCTCGGCTCGACGAAGCCATTGCCCGCGGCGCGCCTCGCGCAGCTGTATCCGTCGCGCGCGGCATATCAGCAGCGGTACGACGCGGATGCCGACAAGGCGATCCACGCCGGTTATGTGCTCGCAGACGAGCGTGACGCGTTGCTCGCATTCGCGCAGCCGTCTCGGATCCAGCCCTAGCCGACCGTCGCGCGGGCGGCGACGCTGCTCGTGGTACCCGAAACCGTCGACGCTATGCGAGCAACCCCAACGCAGCCCAGGTTGATCGATTTTCGTCGTCGATCAGTCCCAAGTCCTGCAAGAACCCGGTGAGCTTCGACACGCCGGCAACGATCACGGCGCGGTGATGCGGATTGACGCGCGCGGTCGTCGCGCCATCGTCGATACCGAGATGCTCGTACACCGCGGGATCGATGCTGAACTCGGCGACCATCGCCACCAGCGCCGGCGCCGCTTCTGCCATGGCGTGACGCTCGTCGGCCGCGAGCTGCGGCCACACCTCGCTGAGGTAGGTCTTGGCGAAGCTGACGTGGCGGGCCTCTTCCAGCACATGCAGTTTGGCAATCTGGCGCGACACGGGATGCACCCGCTCGTCCCGCATCGTCTTGCGGTTGATGTGGTCGAGCAACTCCTCGACGGCGAGGATGAGCAGATATGACATTGCGCGCCGGCCCGGCAGCTCGTCGACATCGAGCGATGCGTGCGCAGGACGGTACGCCGGGGTGCCGGCGCGCCGAATGAACTCGCCGAACATCGTGGAGTGGCGGCACTCGTCCGCGACCTCGACAAGCAGGTAGCGGTGTGCGGGATCGGTCACCGGGAGCTCCGCGAGGTGACGGAGCACCGCTTGCATGAGGACGTTCTCGAACCAGATGCCCGCGCCGCACAGCGCGGCCGCCTCGTGGCGGCCGTACACGATGCGGCGAGTCTCGCTCATCGAGTCCCACACCGTTGTGCCGTAGAGCGGCAGGACCTCGGGTGGGAGATGAAAGGCCGAGTCGTCGATCGGAATCGACCAGTCGACTTCTCGGAACGGATCCAAGGTGGTGCGCTCCGAGGCGGTCACGAGCTGGTGCGACCGGGCGGCGGTGCGGGGGAGGTTGGTCGTCGTCGTCATGCCCTCCATCCAAACACTTGCAGTGTCTACTGTCAAGATATTCTTACAGTAAACACTGTAACAATATCGCTCATTGTGGTTCACTGGGATCGTGAACACCGAATCCGCCGACCCGGAAGTCGCCGTGGGGTGGGGGCTGGCCGAGCTCGTCGACCGCAGCGGTGTGCCTGCGCGGACAATTCGCTGGTACCAATCCGAAGGACTACTCCCAAAGCCTTCGAAGCGGGGGCGCGACGCCGTCTACACCGACGATCACCTGCAGCGGCTTCACCTCATCGCCGAATTGCGCGATCGCGGCCTCACCCTCACCGCTATCCGCGACCTGGTCGGACGCGGTCGTCCCAGCCGCACGGTCGGCGAGTGGCTCGGCATCGACGCGACGCTCACCGCGCCGTGGTCCGAGGACCGCCCGCGCATCGTCGACCGCAACGAGCTCGCGGAACTTACGGGTGGACGACGAGCAGGACTGGTCGCGGAGCTCCAAGAAGCGGGTTACGTAGAACCCGCCGAAGGCAGCACTTGGCTCGTGCCGAGTCCGACGCTGCTCGATCTCGCGCTGCAGCTGCACGATGCCGGCGTCGACATCGATATCTCCGGCAAGCTGCGCGACCTTCTTCGCCGGCGCCTTGCCAAGGCGGTCGACGACGCGGTCAAGCTCGTCGTCGGACGCACCGGCTCCGGCTTCGCCGGCAACGCGACACCCGAAGAAGTCGCAACGGCGCTCGCTGCGCTCCGGCCGATCGCACGCGAAACCACGAGTCTCATCCTCGCTCAAGAGGTCGAGCGCGCGTTGCGCCGACTCGCCGACGCCGGCCCCGCCGCGATTGAGCGCAGCGCTGGTCGATAGATCAAAGAGAACACGACGGGTTGCGCGACGTTGACGGCGTCGCGTTGCTCATTGTTCCATCACGACACAGGGACCGGGTCGGATCCCCGAGAGGAACCTCGGGCGCTCGACACCGGCGCGGCACGAGGCGCGATCCCGCGAGACCGTGTATAGC
>JAUZEM010000160.1 GCA_030839005.1 Actinomycetota bacterium
TGGGACGCCGGAGGTCACCTCGCCATCGTCGATCATTTCGGCGACGTTCTCGACGCGCTGACGGAGATCGGCTAATCGGCGGCCGGGCGCGCGAAATGCCTGCTCAGCGTCTCGTTCTGACCCTGGTAGTTCGAACCGATGCCTTGCCCGTATAGGCGCTCGGGCGCTTCGAGCATGTGCTCGAACGTGAGCTTGCACACGCGCTGACCGTGCTCGATCATGAACGGAACGTCGTGCGCGCGCACCTCGAGCGCCGCGCGCGATCCGACCGAGCGTCCTCCCGGATCGAACCCGAAGCCGGGATCGAAGAAACCCGCATAGTGCGTACGCAGCTCACCGCTCGTCGGGTCGTAGGCCGTCATCTCCGACGCCAACGTCGGCGGGATGCATACCGCCTCGTTGCTCATCAGCAGATAGAAACGCTGCGGTGTGAGCACCACCCGGTCACCTTCTTCGTGTTTCACCGATTCCCAGAAGGCTTCGGGGTCGACGGGTGCGGTCGCGCTCTTGGCGATGTCCAGCAGCGGCGCGTTGTCGCGCGCGCGGTGGCCGACGTAGCCGTCGGGGTCGCCGTGGAGGTCGAGTCCGAGGAACAGGCCGCCGCCGAACGCGAGCTTCGCTCCCGCAACGGGAGTCCCCCGGTCGAACAGCACCGGCTGCTCGTGGTGGAACGCGCGCACGTCGTCGTCGCCGAGCACCGCCGAGCCGACCGACAGCCGCAACTGGTTCAGCGATAGGTCCTCGCGGACGCGTACCGGGAACGAGAGTGGTACCACCTCGAGGTAGAGCGGTCCGTCGTACCCGGCCGCGATCTCGTCGAACCGGTAGCTCTCGTCGGTGATCACACGCGTGAACACGTCGATACGGCCGGTCGAGCTCTTCGGGTTCGCCTTCCCACGAACGCTCGGCGGCAACGACAGACGCTCCTTCAACGGAATGAGGTACGGCCGCTTGGTCTCGAGCACGACGCCGTCCTTGCGCAGGTCGAGCTCGTCGATGACGTAGTCCTTCACGCGCCGCTCGACCGCCTGGCGACCGGGAAGGAAACTGCAACGGATCCGGTACGCGACCTCGCCCAGGCGCAGGTCGAGGCTTGCCGGCTGCACGTTCTCCTCCGGGATCGTGAAACGCCCGGCATCGATCACCCGGGCCGCGATCGCGCGCTCGAGGTACTGGCACGGCATCACGCCGGTGCGATCGGCGGGAAGAACGAGATCCACGAGCGGTCAGCCTACGCGCGCCTCGACGCGACGGTGTCCGGCGGATGACGCGTTCCTTGCGTACGATTCGCCGATGCACACTCCCAAGCTGGTGACGACGGCCGCCGCCGCGACGCTCCTGATCACCGCCTGTTCGTCGTCCGCGAAGTCGTCGTCGCCGCCGAGCGCGGCCGGACCGACGACGACGACCACGTCGATCGTGCCCGCACCGAAAGGCTTACCCTCCTTCTATTCCTTCACCGAGCCGATCCCGGCGAAGCCGGGCGCGCTGATCAAATCCGAGCGCCTGACGCTGCCGAAGATCCACGGGACCGTGTACCGCGTCATGTACGTGTCGACCACCGTGCGCGGCACGCCGACCCCGGTCACCGGATTGATCGCGGTGCCGAACGGCACGCCGCCCGCCGGCGACTTCCCGGTCGTGTCGTGGGGTCACGGCACGAACGGCATGGCCGACGTGTGCGCGCCGTCGTTCAAGCCGGACGACTCCGAAACCGCGGGACTCGCCAACATCCTCCTCGACAAGGGCTGGGTGCTCACCGCGAGCGACTACCAGGGCGAGGGAACGCCCGGCGTGCTGCCGTACATCGCGGGCGACAGCGCCGCCCGCAACACGATCGACATCGTGCGCGCCGCCCGCGATCTGCCGGGCGCGCACGCGAGTGCCAACTACGTCGTCTGGGGCCACAGCGAGGGTGGCCAGACGGCGATGTTCGCCGACAAGATCGGTCCGGCCTACGCGCCCGAGCTGCACATGAAGGGCGTCGTCGCCGGCGCGCCGCCGTCGCAGTTCAAGTTCATCTACGGCTTCTTGCTGACGAGCCCGTTCCGCTACTACTTGATCATGGCTGCGGGCGGCCTCAACACCGCGTACGGCGACGCCGCCGCGCCGCTGGACCAGGTCCTCACGCCGAAGGGCGTCGCACTGATACCGAAGCTCGACACGAGTTGCGACGTGAACGGGACGCTCGGTCCGCTCGACGTGAAGTCGTTGACGAAGGGCGACCCTTTCCAGAACCCGCTCTGGAAGAAGGTGCTCGAAGCGAACGACCCCCAGGACTTCACCGCCAAGAGTCCGGTGCCGCTGCTCATGATCCAGGGCGGCAACGACGAACAGATCCCCGTCGCGTCGACGAAGCTCCTCGCCGACCACCTCTGCGGACTCCACCAGGTGTTGCAGCGGTGGGTCTATCCGGGCCAGAGCCACGCGGGTGTGATCGGGCCGTCGGCCGGAGATATGACGCACTGGATCGCCGACCGTTTCGCCGACGGCGCCAACCCCGACCCGTACAAGCCCACCGGTCTCGCCGGCATCGACCAGACGACCTGCAGCTAGGGAGACGACAGCGCAGCGACCGGAGGGAGCGGAGCGTGGAGTCGACCCAGAAGTAGGCGCCTGCGCGACCTGACGCTAACGTCAGGGAGCACACCGCCGAGGCCGGCCGAGGGAGCGCTTCGATGGAACTACCGAAGATCGTCAGCGTCGACGACCACGTGGTCGAGCCCGCGCATGTGTGGCAGACCTGGTTGCCGCAGAAGTATCGCGAGAACGGGCCGCGCATCGAGCGCAAGCGGTGGGGCGCCTTCTCGCACAAACCCGGTGCGAAATACGTCAATACGGAGGACCCGGACGGCCTGTGGGGTGACGCCTGGTACTTCGAGGACAGGCTCATCTACGTGCACAAGCGGTTCGTCGCGATCCCGTTGGAGGCAACGCCCGGCGGTGACCTCTCGAAGTTCGACCGCACCAAGATGGTCATGGAGGCCCTCACCTACGACGAGATGCGTCCCGGTTGCTACGAGCGCGACGCGCGCATCAAGGACTTCGAGCGGAACTGGGTCGACGGTTCGCTCCCCTTCCCGACCTTCCCGCGCTTTTGCGGACAGACCTTCCTCGAGGCCGACGACCACGACCTCGGACTCGCGTGCGTCAAGGCGTACAACGACTGGATGGTCGAAGAGTGGTGTGGCCCGTCCAACGGCATGAACATTCCGCTGTGCATCATGCCGCTCTGGGACGTGCAGCTCGCGGCCGCCGAGATCCGTCGCAACGCCGCGCGCGGCGTGCGCGCCTTCTGCTTCAGCGAGCTCCCGCACCACCTGAACCTTCCGACGATCCACAGCGGATCGTGGGATCCCGTATTCGAAGCGTGCAATGACACCGGCGTGACGTTGTGCATGCACATCGGGTCGTCGTCGACGAATCCGGCCGCGTCGCCCGACGCGCCCGGTGGGGTCGGCGGCACGCTGGCGTTCAACAACTCGATGTCGTCGTTGGCCGACTGGTTGTTCTCGGGCAAGCTCATCGAGTTCCCGAAGTTGAAGCTGGCGTACTCCGAAGGCCAGATCGGCTGGATCCCCTACGCGCTCGAGCGGGCCGACACGGTCTGGGAGCAGCACGACAGCTGGCAGCACTCCAAGGAGCGCATCCCCGAGCCGCCCTCGACCTACTACTACGGCCGCATCTTCGGCTGCTTCACCGCCGACTACCACGGCTTGCACTCGCTCGCCGAGGTGGGCGAGGACAACATCTGCTTCGAGACCGACTACCCGCACACCGACACGACGTGGCCGACGTCGAAGGAGTACGCGGAGAAGATGCTCGCCGACTTCGACGAGAAGGTCGCCTACAAGGTCCTGCGCGGAAACGCGATCAAGATGCTCGAGCTCGACCGCACCTGAGCCCGCAGTTTGCGCGTTCAGGTCGACAGGAACCGTTTCGCGAACTGTTCGACCGGGTCGCGGCCGCCGGAGGGCCAACCGCAGACGAGATACTCGATGCCGGCCTTCTCCCAGGCGTCGATGTTGGTCGCGATGGTGTCGAGATCGTCCTCGATCGAGAGTGACGACGCGCGCGTGATCTCCGCCGGGTCGCGTCCGGCGGAAAAGGCGAGCGAGTCCATGAGCTGCGACTTCGCCGTCATCGATTCGGGCGTGCCCCAGGAGTGCCACACGTCGGCGTAACGCGCCGCGATCGGCATCATGCGCTTCTCGCCCGATGCGCCGATCCACAGCGGCGGATGGGGCTGCTGCACGGGGCGCGGTCGCAATGTCGCGTCGTGCACCTGGTAGTGCACGCCCTCGAACGTGAACCCGTCGGTCGTGAGCAGGCCCCGGACGATCTGTACCGCCTCCTCGAAGGCGTCGATGCGCGCTTTGAGCGGAGGAAACGGGATGCCGAGCTCGCGGTGCTCCTTGTCGAACCACGCCGCGCCGTACGCCAGTTCGAGCCGACCGCCGGATGCGTGATCGATCGTGATCGCCTCGGCCGCATACACCGCGGGGTGCCGGTACGTCATGCCGGTGACGAGCAACCCGAGGCGCACGCGTTCGGTGAGCCCGCTCCACGCCGCGAGCGTGGTGTTGCCCTCGAAGCACTCTCCCGGTCCCTCGCCGTACATCGGCTGGAAGTGATCGAAACCCCAGATGCCGTCGAAACCCAGCTCGTCGGCAAAGCGCGCACGGGAAGCGACTTCGCTCCACGGCATCCGTTGTTGGGCAATGTCGAGACCGAACCGCACGCTGCGCCCCCTCAGCTGAATCGCGTCTTGGGCCATTCCTGGCGTTCACCGTCGACGAACAGGTCGACGCGTTCGTCGAAGAACGCGACGTATCCGGCGATGCGCTCGCTCTCCGGCAACGGCGTACGGTACGACCACACGACGTTCTCCTCCAACTCGTCGCCGGCGCGCGCCGACCAGTACTCCGCCTGTCCCTTGTACGGGCAGTGCGTCACCTTGTCGGTGGCCACGAGCAGGTCCATGCGGACGTCGACCTTCGGGAGGTACCAGCGCGGGGCCAGCCCGGTCTCGAAGAGCACGCGGGCGCGCGGCGAGTCGGCGAGCACGACGCCGTTCAGCTCGACGCGCACGTGCCGAGAGGTCGAGAGGATGTCGATGCGCGTGTACGGGCTCCGCGCGTGGGTGAAGACCTCCTCGTCCTCTTCGAACCACGCGTCCATGGTGTCCCAGTCGAAGCGAATGTGGTCGCGCAGCTCCTCGATCGGCGAATCGCGGTATTGCCACGCGGCATCGACGCGCTCCTCGCCGTCGACCCGAACCGTGAAATGCGCGGCATCACCCCGGCTGGGCGAGTGCGTCACGGTCGACGTCTCCTCGAGAAGATCGGTGCGGACGTCGGCCGCCGGAAGGTAGTACGACGGATAGGACGGCGACTCCCACACGTACAGCGGCCGGACCGTGTCGACGATCGCCACGCCCGCCACGTAGGCGCGTATCCGCTTGGCGCCCGGTTCCACCCGGATCCGACCGCGAGTTGGCGACGGCGTCCCGGATGATGTCTCAGATGCCATGCGACGGCCAACCCGCGCGCTCGACCTCGCATTCCCGCTCACACCGGCACCAAACTGTCGCGATGGCCCGAAAGCGCAATCCGATCGAGAGCGTACGCGAGCTGTGCGTCGGATTGCCGGAGGTGAACGAGCGGCTGAGCCACGGCGCGCCGACGTGGTTCATCCGGGACAAGAAGACGTTTGCCACCGCCTGGGACAACCATCATGGCGACCAGCGGCTCGGCCTCATTTGCGCGGCTCCGGCGGGCGTGCAGCAGCAGCTCGTCGACGAGGAGCCCGACCGGTTCTACGTGCCCGCGTACGTCGGGCACCGCGGTTGGATCGGCGTCCGGCTCGACCGCAGGGTCGACTGGAAAGAGATCGAGCAGATCCTCATCGATGCCTACACGTGCGTCGCCCCCGCGAAGCTCGTCGCCCAGCTGAACGCCCAGTCGAACACAACCTGAGACCGCGCCACCGCTAAGGCGCATCCTCGGCGCCCGTGATGGCGCGCTGCAGCTCCACCGCCGCGTTCGCCGCCCAATCACCGTCGGCGCGCGCGCGGGCCGTGAACCCGTACAACGCTTGCGCGTTGGTACTGAGAATGCGCTCCTTCACCTCCGCAGTCAGCGCCGGATACCCGAACTGCGCCTGGATCTCCGCGGGGATAACGAACGCGCGGAAGGCATCGATCAACGGTTGTGGTGAGCCGTACCACGCACAATCCGTCCCCCACACGATGCGCTCCGATCCGAGCGCGACCAGCAGCTTGCCGAGAACGTGCGCGGCCTCCAACGGCCGGCGCAGCATCAGGAACCAAGTGGTCCCCAGCTCCGCGTACACGTTCCCGTCCGGGCCGATGCCCGCGCCGGCCAGGGTGCGCACGAGCCGGTCGACACCCGCGGCCGGCTGCGCGCGCTCGGGGTCGTAAGGACCTTCCTGCCCACCCGGGTTCCGCTCGTAGCCCGAGTGGTACACCACGAACGTCACGTCGGGAAAGGCCGCCGCCGCGGGCCCGATGTCGCGGGGCGACGCGGCCGCGACGGACGCGTCGGGGACCGGACCACCGAGACCCTTGTGGGTCGCGACGACGCGTGGCCCGAGGGCGCGCACCCGCTCGAGGAACGGGAAGCCCACCTCGTCGTCGTCGAGGAACCAACCGCCGCTCGGCGATCCTTTCGTCGCCGGTCCCCACAGCGTGTAGCACTTCCATCCCGACGGGTGCAGCGTCGAGCTCCAGTCGACCATCGCGTCCAGCTCTCCCGGACCCAGGTTGGGGTGCACGATCGTGTGTGTGAGCACGCGCCCGGTTCCGGCGTAACGGTCGACGACGTCGCGCGCGGCCGCGATCTGGCGGTTGGTCAGCACATTGACGTCGGCCCGGCCCGGCGTCGACGTGAGCAACGCAACCGACGTCTCCGATGCGCCGAAGACGAGCGCCGCCCACGCGGCACCGTCGATCGCGCGCGGGTCGATCGCGTCCGCCCAGCGGTCGGGATCCGCCATGCGCAAGAATCCGGCCAGGGCGTCCGCGCCCGCGCCGCTCCAGCGCGCGGGGTCGACGAGATGTGTCTGCACGTCGACGACCGGGTCCGTGCCACCGAACGCGGCTTCGGCCTCGTCGAGGTCGCGCGTCGCGCGCTCTGGCACTGCGTAGAACCCGCCGCCGTGGGCGACGTCGATCGCCCGCAGCGTCGCCGCTGTTCCCCGGCGGTCGACCGCATATTCCCGCGCTGATCGCCCGAGCCCGCGGACCGCGGCGGAGGCGATCGCGTCGTATCGCGCGATCGCCTCCCGATCGGTCGCCGACCAGGGCAATGGCGCGTACTCGTCGCTCGAGCGCGCCCGGAGCAGCGACGGAACGATCATCGCCCGCTCGCACCGAGCGCGCCGTCGCTGAGCCGCTGCGCCAGGTACACGGGAATGATCGACAACACCACGACAACGGTCGCGACCACGTTCACGAGCGGGAGGTTGTTCGGGCGGAACATGTTGTTGAAGATCCAGAGCGGCAAGGTCTCGAAGCCACTCCCAGCCGTGAACGTGGTCACCACGATCTCGTCGAAGGAGAGGGCGAATGCCAACAATGCACCGGCGAGCAGCGCCGATCGCATCAATGGGAACGTGATGTAGCCGAAGGTCTGGAAGATGTCGGCTCCAAGGTCGGCCGACGCCTCCTCGAGGCTCGGCGAGAGCCGTCGCAATCGTGCCGCGACGTTGTTGTACACGATCACGATGCAGAAGGTCGCGTGGGCGACGACGAGCGTGAGGAGCGAGAGGTTGATCCCGGCGCGGTGGTAGCCCGCGTTGAGTGCGATGCCGGTCACGATGCCGGGCAATGCGATCGGAAGCACCGCGACGAAGCTCACCGCGTTGCGTCCGAAAAAGCGATATCGCGTCAACGCGAAGGACGCGAGCGTGCCGAGCACGAGCGCGATCGCCGATGCGAGCAATGCGGTCTCGAGCGACCTGAACAGCGCATCGCGCGGACCCGACGCATGCGATGCCGCCCGCCACCACTCGAGCGTGAACCCCCGAGGTGGCCACGCGTACGAGCGCGCCTTGTTGATCGAGAGACGGGCGATGTAGAGGATCGGGAAGTACAAGACCAGGAGGACCAGCGTCGTGAACGCGGCGAGTCCGTAGCGGGCGACCCTCGACATGTACACGAGCTACAGCTCCTCGAGCGCGCCCGAGGAGCGCGCAGCAGTGAGATAGGCGACCATGATCACGATCGGCAGGGTCGCATAGGCGGCCGCGAAGGGCAGATTGGCACTGAATTCGCGGTACAC
>JAUZEM010000433.1 GCA_030839005.1 Actinomycetota bacterium
GGGAGACGGGCAAGTGCTCGGGGACGATGTACTGCGGCGACCACACGCACTACGAGTTCCTCGGGCGTGCGTTCGAGCTCTTCGCGCACATGAACGCGCTCCAGCGCGACATGTGCCCGAGCATGACGAAGTTCGAAGGCGAGATCATCGCCATGACCCTCGACATGCTCCACGCCGACGCCGTCACCGAGGGCGAACCTGTCGGTCTCGTCACGTCGGGTGGGAGCGGGAGCATTCTGCACGCGGTGCTCGCGTACCGCGAATGGGCGCGCAACGAGCGCGGCATCGAGCGGCCGAACTTCGTCAAGCCCGAAACCGCTCATCCCGCGTTCGACAAGGCTTGCCACCTGCTCGCCGTGGAATGCCGGCGCGCGCCCATCGATTCCGAGACCATGACGGCGGATGTCGACGCGATGGCGAAGCTGGTCGACGAGGAAACGATCGCGATGGTCGGATCGGCGTGCAACTACGGCTACGGGACCGTCGACCCCATCGCCGCGCTGTCCGACCTCGCGCTCGAGCGGGGGGTCGGTCTGCACGTCGACAGCTGCCTGGGCGGCTTCATCCTGCCCTGGGGTCAGGAGCTCGGGTACCCGAACATCCCGCTGTTCGACTTCCGCGTTCCGGGCGTCACGAGCATCTCGGCCGACACGCACAAGTACGGCTACGGCCTCAAGGGCGCGTCGGTCCTCGCGTTCCGCGACAAGCCGTTGCGCAACAGTCAATACTTCATGTTGACCGACTGGACGGGCGGGAAGTACGCGTCGCCCGGTATCGAAGGCTCTCGGTCGGGCGGCATCCTGGCGTCCACATGGGCGTCGCTCGTCAGCATGGGTCGCGACGGCTACATGAAGTACGCGCGCGCCATCTTCGAGACCGCCTTCAAGATGCAGGACGCAGTGCGCTCACACCCCGACCTCAGAATCCTCGGCGCGCCGACCTTCTGCTTCAGCTTCACCAGTGACGTGTTCGACATCTACCACGTGAACGACTTCATGCGTACGAAGGGTTGGCGGTTCAACGGCCAGCAGTACCCGAACGCGATCCATATGGCGGTCACCCGCCCGCAGACTCAGGACGGACTCGCCGAGACGTTCGAGACCGACCTGGCCGACGCGGTGCGGTACGCGCACGAGCACAAGGACGAGAAGCCGGCCAGCGCGGCGATCTACGGCGGCGTTGTCGGGGGCATGACCTCCGAAGCCGACGAATTCATCCGCTCGGTCATGGAAGACATGCTCGACAAGCAACAGGGCCTGCCGAAGCCGTAGCACGTTGCCCACGTACATCGCGCTCCTGCGCGGCGTCAACGTCGGCGCCGGGCGCAAGGTCCCCATGCACGACCTGCGCGCGCTCTTCGAAAAACTCGGTCACGCGAACGTGCGGACGTACATCCAGAGCGGCAACGTCGTCTTCACCGCCAAGGCCGGAGCGCCGGCGCGCGTCCGGTCGGCGATCGAGCAGGGCATCGAGCGCGACTTCAGGCTCGAGGTTGCGGTGCTTCTGCGCAAGCCCGCGGAGCTAGCCAGGGTGCTCGAACGGAACCCTTTCGGGGCGGACGCGTATGTCACGTTTCTCGACGACCTGCCCGACAAGCACCGGGTTGCCGCTCTCGATCCTGCGCGCTACCGGCCGGACGAGTTCGTGGTGGACGGCCGCAACGTGTTCGTGCGCTGCCCGAACGGCTACGGGCGCACGAAGATCAACAACACCTTCTTCGAGCGCGCGCTCGCGACCAAGGCGACGACCCGCAACCTGAAGACGGTCACGACCTTGCACGAATGGGCAGCCGACACGTGACCGCGCCCGGCCCGCGAGCTCAGGCGCGGGCGCGTAGCGTCTCGACGCCTGCACCGTCGCAATCCGCGAGCGCCCCGGTACGTCCGACCATCGCCAGGATCAACGACATACACGGGCCCTTCACTTCGGGACCGTCGCCGGTCGCCCAATCGACGTCGGTCGCTTGCAGCTTCAGCCCGACGACGCGCTTCTTCGCGCGCAGGGGCGCGCCCGTCTTCTTGTACAGCTCGGCCAGCGTCACGAGATGCTCAGCCGGATGCTCACCACGCGCGCCTTGGGAGCGGCGGATGTCCTCGCCGTGCACCATCACCTCGCCGAGCGCGACGTACGCGGGCCCGGGCGGCTTTCGGTTGCTCGTGATGATCGCGTCGTAGCGCGCCCTCACCTCGGCCGGCGTTCCGGTCGAGTAGTTGCGCAGGTCGCCATCGACGAACTTGTCGAAGTTGAACCCGGTCTTGACGAAGCCGGCGAAGAAATGACCCGCGGTGATGTTGCCGGCAGCCGTGAGGTGCGCGACGACCTCCTGGACACTCCACTTGTCGCACCACGTCGGGGCGCTCCACTGTGCCGGCGTGAGCGTGTCGAGGAACTCGCCGAGCGACGCGCGCTCCGCATGGACCATCGGCATGAGGTCGGCCATCTCGACATCTCCTCTTGATCTCTTGATTCGGTGAGGCGGCTGAGCCCGCAGCCTTCCAGGTCAGGGCCTCACGATCTCGCGGTCGCGGGCTACTTGTTGAACCGGATGACCCGGTCGAGCACGTCGAGTGCGGTTTCGTCGAGGGTCTGACCCAGCGCCGCAGCCCTGATCTTCAGCCGGTTGAAGGCTTCGGCGATGTCGCAGTCGGCCTGGGCGGCGACCATCCCGGTGGCTTGGTGAACTGCCACGCTGTGCGACTGATCGGATGCCCAGTCCGACATACTGGCAACGTACAGCGTTGCGGGCAATCCGCAAGTCCCAAAATCCGGGGCGATGAGCCGGGCCGATGAGCCGGTGCGATGAGCCAGCGCGATGAGTTCGCGCGTTCTGGGCAGTCTTGTATATCGAGAGCCGAGAACCTTCCGAAGGAGCGAGCCGTGCCGAAACGTGACGTAGCCCCTGTGGGTGCACCGTGTTGGATCGATCTGTCGACCTCCGATCCGGACAAGAGCAAGGCGTTCTACGGCGAGCTGTTCGGCTGGACGGCCGAGGACGCCGGCGAGGAGTACGGCGGCTATATCAACTTCTCCAAGGACGGACTGCCGGTGGCGGGCGCGATGCGCAACGACGGTCAGTCGGGGATGCCGGACACGTGGTCGGTGTACCTCGCCAGCGAGAACGCGCCGGCGACCGTCGACGCCGCGGCTTCCGGCGGCGGACAGGTCGTGGTCCCGGCGATGCCGGTCATGGATCTCGGCACCATGGCCGTGGTGACCGACCCCGGTCAGGCCGCCATCGGTATCTGGCAGCCCGGTCTCCACAAGGGCTTCGGGATCCTCGCCGAGCCGGGCGCTCCCAGCTGGTTCGAGTTGCACACCCGCGCGTACGAGGCGTCGGTCAAGTTCTACCGAGACGTCTTCAAGTGGGACACGCACGTCGCCGGCGACAGCCCCGAGTTCCGGTATACGACGCTCGGCGAAGGCGAAGGCCAGCAGGCCGGCATCATGGACGCCAGTTCCTTCCTCCCCGCAGGTGCCCCGGCGAGCTGGTCGATCTACTTCGGCGCCGACGACACCGACAAAGCCCTGGCGAAGATCGTCGACCTCGGCGGCTCGGTCGTGCAACCCGCGGAAGACACCCCGTACGGGCGCCTCGCCGCGGCCACCGATCCCACCGGCGCGCTCTTCAAGCTCGTAGCCGGGAGCTGACGGCGTTCGGTACGGTTGGCGATCCGAACACTCGAGCGAAGGAGCGGCCGCGCATGACGGGCACCACGAGCCTCGACCCGGCCGCGGCCGAGCTCGGGTTCGAGCAGCACCGAGCGGAGTTGACCGCGTTCTGCTACCGAATGCTCGGCTCGGCATTCGAAGCCGACGACGCGGTGCAGGAGACGTTGGTGCGCGCCTGGCGCAGCTTCGATCGGTTCGAAGGTCGCGCCGCGGTGCGGTCGTGGCTGTATCGCATCGCGAGCAATGTGTGCTTCGACATGTTGAAGGGTCGCCGCCGCCGCGCGCTACCCATGGACTTCATGGCCGTCGGTCGGGCGGACGGGCCGGTCGATCCGCCCACCGCCGAGAGCATGTGGGTCGGGCCCGTCCCCGATCATCGCGTCACGCCCGCCGCGTGCGATCCGGCCGAGAAAGCCGAGATCCGCGAATCGGTTCGGCTCGCCTTCGTCGCCGCGTTGCAGCACCTCCCGGCGCGTCAGCGTGCGGTACTGATCCTGCGCGAAGTGCTGAAGTGGAAGGCAAACGAGGTCGCGGAGCTGCTCGACACGACGGTCGTGTCGGTGAACAGCGCGCTGCAACGCGCCCGCGCGACGCTCGCCGATCACAACGTCACGGCGAGCACCGCGCCGCAGCCGGTCGACGAGGCGCAACAAGAGCTGCTCACGCGGTATGTCGACGCGTTCGAACGCTTCGATATCGAATCGCTCGTGGCCTTGCTGCACGAAGACGCCACGATGCAGATGCCGCCGTACCCGCTCTGGATGCGGGGCGCGGGCGAATACCGCACCTGGCTCCTCGGGCCCGGCAGCGGTTGTCGCGGGTCTCGGTTGGCCCGAATCAACGCGAACGGTGCGCCGGCATACGCGCAATGGCGAGTGCATCCCGATGGTGGTTTCTCGGCGTGGTCGATTCACGTCCTCACGCTGTCAGCCGGCGTCATCACTGCGATGGACTTCTTCGTCGACCCCGACCTCTTCCCGCTCTTCGACCTCCCGATCCGGCTCCACGCCTGATTCGGCAACCACCAGCACGTCGGAGAGACCCGCGAGCGCGAGAAGATCGACGAGCGCGGCGCCGGCATTGTGCAGCCGGATCGAGACTCCCAAGCGCTGCGCCGTCAGCTGTAAACGCGCCAACACCTCCAACGCGAGCTCGTCGGGCTCGGTGATCTGACCCACGTCGCAGGCGAGCGGACCGGAAGCGTCGTCCGGACCAGTGTCCTCGATACGACCGTTGTTCTTAATTCGACCCTTGTTCTCGATACGACCGTGCACGACGATCACGATCGGTCTCGCTGGCGGCACGGGTTCCACACCGGACAAGACCATCCGGTGGGTAGGAAGTCACCGATGATTTCCGCCCGAGGACAGCGTCGTATCAAGAGCAGCGTCGTATCAAGAACAAGGGTCGTATCAAGAGCAGACTTCGAGAGGAGAGCACATGAGTCTTCCGCTGGTCGTGTCACGAAACGAGTGGCTGGTCGCTCGCAAAGCGCTCCTCGCCAAGGAGAAGGAGTTCACCCACCAGCGAGACGCGCTGAGTGCCGATCGGCGCCGGCTGCCGATGGTCGAGATCGACAAGAAATACGTGTTCGACGGACCCGACGGGAAGGCAAGCCTTCTCGACCTCTTCGAAGGCCGCCGGCAACTCATCATCGGCCATTTCATGTTCGACCCGAGATGGGACGACGGATGTCCGAGCTGCACAGCCGGCGCCGACGAGATGTCGAATGGTCACCTCGAACATCTGCACGCGCGTGACACCACATTCGCCTACGTCTCGCGCGCACCCTTGGCGAAGATCGAGGCGTACAAGGCGCGCCGGGGTTGGACCTTCCCGTGGTACTCGTCGAACGGCTCCGACTTCAACTACGACTTCCACGTGACCTTGGACGAATCCGTCGCCCCGGTCGAGTACAACTACCGGACCAAGGCCGAGCACGAGAAGGCAGGTACCGCGCTCTACGTCGAGGGCGATCAGCCCGTCGAGGATCCCGGCCGGAGCTGCTTCCTGCGCGTCGACGACCGCGTCTTCCACACCTACTCGGTGTACGCCCGCGGCCTCGAGACGATCGGCGGTTCGTACTACATGCTCGACGAGACCGCGCTCGGCCGGCAGGAGGACTGGGAGGAGCCGAAGGGTCGGGCGGAGTCCGCCCGGGCCGCGCGCCCCGACTTCGCCGTCGACGAAGACACGACGACGTGAGCGGACGACTCTCGAAGGCGCGCCTCGAGCGCATGCACGACGCGGAGGGTCGATGGAGCCGGCCGCCCGCGTTCCCGTCCGGCGCCGGCGGACTCGTGTCGACGGCGCGCGGCAGGCAATAGCGTGCGGCGGGATGGACCGTGCCGACGTGCTCGTCGTAGGCGGTGGGATCGTCGGGCTGGCCACGGCTCGAGCGGTCGTGCGCGCGCACCCCGACCGATCGATCGTCGTGGTGGAGAAGGAGGCGACCGTCGGCGCGCACCAGAGCGGTCGCAATTCCGGTGTGATCCATGCCGGCGTCTACTACGAACCGGGATCCGACAAGGCGCGGCTGTGCAAGGCCGGCCGTACCTCGATGGTCGAGTACTGCCGAGCGCACGGCATCGATCACGCGGTCTGCGGAAAGGTCGTCGTCGCGCTCGACGATGACGACCGGCGTGGCCTGGCCGAGCTGGAACGAAGGTGCGCGGAGAACGGGGTGCGCGCCGAGACGATCGGACCCGAGCGTCTGCGCGAGAAGGAGCCACACATTGCCGGTGTCGCCGCGCTGCACGTGCTCGACACCGGCATCGTCGACTACGCGCAGGTGTGTCGCGCGCTGGCTGCCGAGATCGAGGCCGCCGACGCATCCATCCGCCTGCGCTGCGCCGTGCTGTCCGGCACTGACATGCCGTCGGGACTCGTCGTGGAAACGACCGATGGGCCGATCGAGGCGAAACGCGTCGTCACGTGCGCGGGTCTCCACGCCGACGAGGTCGCGAACGCGGTGAGCGGGTACGACGGGTCCGACGGCCTGCGTGTGGTCGCGTTTCGAGGGGAGTACCGGGAGCTCGTGCCCGCGCGGTCGCACCTCGTGCGCGGCCTCGTCTATCCCGTACCCGACCCACAGTTCCCGTTCCTCGGCGTCCACCTCACGCGCGGGATCGACGGCCACGTCCACGTCGGACCGAATGCGGTCCTCGCATTTGCACGCGAGGGTTACGAGTGGCGCAACATCAACACACGCCACTTGCGCGAAACCTTTCGGTTTCCGGGGTTCCGGCGGTTCGCGGCCCGGCACTGGCGCTTCGGACTGGCCGAGATGGCCCGTTCGTTGAGCCGCCGGCGCTTCACGGCGGCCGTACGGCGCCTGGTGCCGGAGGTCGAGCGGGCCGATCTCGTACCCACGCCTTCAGGCGTCAGAGCGCAGGCAATCGCGCCCACCGGCAAGCTCGTCGACGACTTCGTAATCCACTCGGTCGGACGCGCGGTGCACGTGCTGAACGCGCCGTCGCCCGCTGCGACCGCCTCACTCGAGATCGGCGCAGCGATCGCGGCCCGGCTCGAGCTGAACGCCTCTTGACGCTTCAGATCGGCAGCGACGTGTTCGCCGCGACGAGCACCTCGAGCGAGTGCTCCCACGCCTTCCGCTCGGACGGCGTCATTCGCGGCCAGAGGGGCGCGCTCGCACCTTCGGGCCCGAGCACACACGGCAGGCTGGCGCACACGCCGTCGCCGACTCGAACCGACACCGGGATGAGCGCGCCCACCTCGTGGGCGAGCGCGTGCACGAGTCCGCTGACCGTGAGTCCGATGCCCTGCACCGCGGAGCCTTTCAGGTCGCGCACCTCATAGGCCGCGCCCCGCACGTCGCGCTCGATGGCCGCGAACCGATCGGGCGTGAGGTCGATGCCGCGCTGCGCCGCGAACTCTACGAGCGGAAGCGTCCCGACGACCGCGGAGTCGAGGAGGAACACGCACGAATCGCCGTGCTCGCCCACCACCCATGCGTGCACGCTTCGCGGGTGCACACCACACTCGCGTGCAATGCGGTCTGTGAGCCGCAGCGTCTCGAGCGCCGTTCCTGAGCCCATCACCGCGACCGGCTGATCGCTCCATCGGCGCGTCAGGTATTCGGTCATGACGTCGAGCGGATTGGTCACGACGAGCGCGACTCGCGGCAGCTCGCCCGACTCGACGGCGGTCGCGACGGCATCCATCACCACGATGTTCTCGTGGAGGATGTCGAGTCGGCTCTCCCCCGGCGTCGTGTGGTGGCCGGCCGTCATGACGAGGATGTCCTCACGCTCGATCTCGTCGAGGCCGCGCCCGCGCACCTCGATGTGCGAGAGCAGCGGTCGCCCGTGCATGAAGTCGAGTGCGAGACCGCGAGCGACACCGCCGTCGCGGTTGTAGACGGTCACCCGGCCGGCGAGCCCCCGCATGACGAGCGCGGACGCCGTCGCAACCCCCACCCCACCCGCACCGATGATGCCGACTGCGAGTCCCTCCATCAGTCGTCGGCGCGGAGCATCGCGGCGGGTTCGAGGCGCGCGGCACGGCGGGCGGGTACGGTCGCCGCGGCAACAGACGTCGCCACGACGACCGCGGCGATGAGGAGCAACAAGATAACGGGAATGTCGAACGGTAGCCGCTGGCCCAGCCCACCGTTCGACGAGAGCCGCCACGTAATGAGCAGTCCGCAGACGGTGCCGATGATCGTGCCCTCGAGCGCGATGACCGCCGTCTCGACGCGGCAGGCTCGACTGACGGTCGCGGCGCGGCAACCGAAGGCGCGCAGCATCGAGATCTGGCGGCGACGCTCGCGAACACGATCGATCATCACGATCGCGACACCTGCGAGCGCCGCGACCAGTCCGATCGCGGCGTATCCGGCGGAGACATCGAGAAACTGACGGCGCGTCGATACGCTCTCGCGCGCGAGCCTCTCGAACGAACGGGCGTAGGCGCCGTTGGCAAGGTGCGTTCCATCGACGACGGCGGCGAGCACGTCGTTGTTGACGCCCTCGTTGGTTTCGACGAACAGCAGGTTCGAAGTCGCACGCGTACCGAGGAGTTGGTCGACGACGGATCGGGCCGCGTACACGTGGTCGGAGCCGCCGTAGCGCGCGGCGGCGACCAGCCCCCCGACGGTGAGCGTTCGCATGGCACCGGTCGCGGGATTCCGAAGCGTGATGGGGTCGCCGATCCGTAACCGGCCGGCCGGGAATCCGCTCAGGCGGTCGGCGTCCAGGTCGGCTCCGACCAGCACCCTGGTCGGGTCTCCGGCGACCGTTCGATAGATCGAAGCCTCTGGCTCTCCCCGTTGTTGTCCGGAGCGCCGGGATGCGGAGCCGGCGAGCGGGGGCGAGCCGTGGCCGATGAACGTGTCGTCGAATCCGACGACGGTGACGTCGCGCGCGTCGGCCGAGGCGCCCGCGGCCGAGGTGCCGGCGGGAGCTGCAAGGGCGGTCTGTATCTGGGCGCGTGTGGCCGCGGCCGCGGCGACATGGGTCACGCCGTCGAGTCGTGCGACATCACGGGGCGGGACCGGGCGGACGGGGTTGGACGCGATCTCGATGGCGCTCTTGCCGCCGAGACGGCGGCCGAGGTCGCGCACGTCGTTCCCGTAGAGCTGCCGGATCGTGATCAACAGGGTCAGTGTGAAGAGCACAGTTGCGAACATTCCCATGATGAGCACCGTACGGAGTCGTGCGGTGCGTGCGTAGGCGAGTCCGAGCGTGAATGCCGGTGCCCGGCGTCCCGGACGGGCTACGAAGGGTCGGATGAGCGCGTTGTGATTGACGGCCGCGAGCGCGACGGCACAGAAGGTTGTCACGACACCAACGGCGACGACGACGCCGGTTCCGAGATGGGTGAAGGCATCGCGGACGATCGTGACCGCGAGGGCCGACCAGACGAAGACCGCCAGAGACGCGATCGAGATCAGCCGGCGGGCGCGCGCCGGCGTGTACAGGAACAGGACCACGCCGAGCGCGAACAGCGCGGGGCCCGCGAGGCTCGCGACCGGATTCGCGATCGTGATGCCGGTTACGCCGATAGCGACGCCCGCGGCGCACAGGCCCGCGCCCGACGCGACCAACGCCGAGCGCCCCGGGCGGTGGGGTGGATCGTCCATTCGCCGCATCACCCGGACGATGTTGCGACGCGAGACGATCGCCGCGGCTCCCAGGACCACCGACAAAGCGATGATCAGGCCGATCGCGCAACCCGCCGCGATGCTCGCGGCTCGCGCCGAGAACACGAGTTCCACGCTGCCGGCGACCGGACTGCCGAACACGTCGCGAGCTGCGAAGAGAGCAACGGCGCCGAGCGCGACGCCTCCGAGCGCGCCGGCGGAGATACCGACAATCGTGTAGAGCCAGCCCTCGAGCGCCAGCGCGGCGACCGTGTCCCGACGCGACAGGCCTTGGGCACGCAGGATCCCCATCGATCGAACACGGTCGCGGGCGAGGATCGAGAACGTCAGGATCAGCAGCACGACGCCGCCGGCCGCGCCGAAGAACCCGAAGGCGCGGAACAAGTCGGTGAACGAGCGGCTGCGACGATCGGCGTCGTCGAGGAGCTGTTGCTTGACCGGGTGCACCTCGACGTCGAGGCCACTCGTCGCGGCTCGCAGCTGCGTGGTCACGGCCGCGCTCGTTCTCCGATCGCCCGATCCGGTCTCGCGGTTCGAGACGGCGACGATCGACACGGGCAGCCCCTGGGCACCGATGCCGGTGTTGTCGACTGCTCGGTCGCGCGACGGGTCCGCGAGCATCGCCGCGAATGTGCCTGACGGCACGAAGATGTTGAACGACTCGCTGCCGCTCGGCGACAGCGGAGTCGCAAGGCCTGCGACGCCCACGCGAGGGAGTAGGCGCGCAATCCGAAACGTCCGCGAGGTGCCGAAGGCATAGACGGTGACGCGGTGGCGGGGTCTGATTGCAATCAGGTTGGACAGATCCGCGCTCAGCACCGCGGCGTCACCAGTCGGGGTCGGGCCGGTCATGCCCGTGGCGGACGGATCTCCACCGAAGCGTGAGGCCGCCGCGAAATCGACCTCGAGCACCTGTGCTTGCGCGACGCGCGGGATGAAGTCACGGCCCCGCACTGTCGTCACCACGCCGAGCAGCGAGAGCGAGCCTCCCACGTCGGGGCTGCGGGTACGTTCGACCGCGGATCGGATCGCTCGACCCCGGTCGATACCTACGCCGAGGATCTCCTCGTCCACCGGTCCGAGCTGGGTCACGGCCGATCGTCGAATCGACGCGCCCAGCGAATCTCCGAGGACACTCGAGCTCGTGACGATCGCAGTCGCGAGCACCGCGCCGGAGACGACCAGGATGGCCCGGCCGGGTCGTCTGATCGACGGCCGGAAGGCGAGGAGACGCAGTCCGGGCCGCGCGATCGCGATGTACGCCAACGGCGCGGAGTAGGCGATCGACACGATCACCAAGACCAAAAGTGTCATACGCGGTTGGATGGATCGGTGCCGACGCGACCATCGCGAACTTCGATACCGCGGTCCGCCTGGGCAGCCAGCCCGACGTCATGGGTTACGAGAATGAGCGTCGTCCCGTCGGCATGCAGTTCTCGGAGCAGGTCGATGACTTGGTCCGCGGTGTGCATGTCGAGGTTGCCAGTCGGTTCGTCGGCCCAGACGATCCGCGGTCGCTTCGCGAACGCGCGGGCGATCGCGACCCGCTGTTGTTCACCGCCCGACAATTGCGACGGGTAGTGACGAAGCCGGTGGCCGACACCAACCCGCTCGAGGGCCGCGACTGCGGCGCGTCGTGCCTCTTTGGGCGCGGTGCCCGCCAGCACCATCGGCAGCGTCACATTCTCGAGCGCGGTGAAGTCCGGCAAGAGGTTCGCGGTCTGGAAAACGAATCCCATCGTCGACGCGCGTTGCTCGGTGCGGAGCGCGTCATCGGCCGCGGCCAGGTCGACACCGTCGAGAACGACGGAACCGGCGTCGATCGTGTCGAGTCCGGACAGACAGTTGAGGAGGGTTGTCTTGCCCGATCCGGACGGGCCCGTCACGGCCAGGAACTCGCCGTCGTGCACCGTCACGTCGACGTCGACGAGCGCGTGCACGACTTCCGCTTCGGTCCGGTACGACTTCACGACGCCTCGCGCAATCAACACGTCCGGCCGGCCGAGGGTCACGATGTCAACTTCCGCCCATTTCCGGGAGTGTCCCGTTCTTCAGCGGGTTCGTAGGCGAGCCCGACTTGCACGCCTGGATCGCCAGCGGCCCCGTATAGCCCGCGTCGGGATCCTCGACGATCACCTCCGCGAGGCGCTTGATGGTCAATTCCGCGAACTTCGATCGAACACAATCCAACGCCGGTCGGGTCAGATCCGCGGGCGCAAAACGCATGTACAGGTCGAGCACGAAATCATGCGCACAGTTGAGGTAGTTGGTCATGACCAACTCGCGTAGATCCTTGTCCGGGATCTGTGCCATGTCGTTCGCGATTTGGTCCACCTCCGGATCCTGAACGACGACCCGGGCGACGCAGGCGACTTCGTCCGCGGTCGGCGCCGGCGGCGAGTTCTCCGGATTGATCAGGCGACGCGCCTCCGCGAGCTGCGCCGCCGTCGGCGCGCCGGTCGACGAACCGGCGTCCTTCGCCTGCGTGGTCGCCGTACCAGAGTCGCCGCACGCCGCGATCACCGTGACGGCCGACACGATCGACACGACCGACACGATCCGCGACCACAGATCAACGTGCCGCGGCCTCCGAAACATGCGTCGACAACTTAACCACGCGACAACGGACGGACCGCGCGGCATCGCGGGTTCCACTGCAGTGGGCACGGACCTCTCAGTGACGGCTCCGTCAGTCGGTGTATTTGCCGAGTTGGCGGAACCAGCCCAAGGTGTCCTCCACGCCCCACGACTCGGCCAGACGACCGCCGGCCACGCGATACACAGTGGTACCCGGCTTCTGATAGCGCTGTCCCGCGGGCGCGATACCGAGGAAAGGTTCGCCGGTGAGCGTGCCGCGCTCGACGTACCGGTTCACGATCCGGTCGCCCTCGACGATCTGATCCTCGATCGAGATCGCAACGTCGGGGAACGAGCGACGGAGCATCTTGCAGACACGCACGTAGTGATCGCGACCCACGTTTGCCCGCCCCTCGGCGCCATAACGGGCGGTGTAGTCGTCGGCGAGGGTCGACTCGCACACCGTCCAATCGGCCCGGTTGAAGCCCTGTTCGATATGGCGACGCACGAGCGCCTTCATCTCGTCGGAAGTCATCATCACCTCGCGATCGCGTCGCCAGTCGAGAAGCATTATGTCGCCAACCCCCGAAATAGGCTGGGCCGCGTCATGGACTGGGACGTGTGCGCGCACGGCTATGGGCTCGCGGAAGCGCCGACGATCGACATCGACGGATCTCTCCTGTTCTCCGACGTGCTCGGCGGCGGGGTCTACCGGATCGACGAGCGCGCCAAGGTGACCACCGTGGTACCCAAGCGGCGAGGGGTCGGCGGCATCGCGATCCACGAAGATGGCGGGATCGTGTGCTCCGGCCGCGACCTGGTGCACGTCCGCGAGGGCCACGAACCCCGCACGGTGCTCCATGTCGACGGCGTCGCCGGATGGAACGACCTGTGCACCGACGCGACGGGGCGTATATACGCCGGTGCGTTGCGCTTTCCGGTGTTCGACCCCCAGGCCCGGGTCGTTCCCGGTGAGCTCTGGCGGCTCGCGCTCGACGGCGACCCCACCGTCGTGTTCGGCGACGTGGTCCACGCGAACGGCGTCGCGTGCACTGCCGACGGCCGCACGATCTATCTCAGCGACACGCGCCAACAGCGGATCGTCGTCTTCGATGTCGAGCGTGCCACCCGTCGCGACATCGACGTGTCGGCGCTCGGGCACCCCGATGGGATGGCGCTCGACGAGCACGGCGCCATCTGGGTCGCGCTCGTGTCGGGCGGCATCGCGCGTCTCACACCCGACGGCGACACCGACCGGAGGCTCGAACCGCCGTCGGCGTTCACGACCAGCTTGTGCTTCGCGGGGCACGATCTCTACGTCACGACCGGCGGCCATTCCGAGCGCGCCGAGTTGCGCGGGTGCGTGCTTCGCACGACCGTCGGTGTCGCCGGCGCGCCGGTAACCCCCGCCGCGGTCTGATCAGAGTGATCCGACTGACTACTGCCGGCGACGGCGTCGCACCGGCTCGAGTGCGGTGACGTAGTCGACGAGTCGCAGCGCGATCTCGAGCCCGAGATCAGACGCGCCAAGGTCGGGATCGGGCCAGACCTCCGACACTCGGCGCCAGGCCTCCTGGCGCCCGAGGAACACGCCGACCTCGGCTTCCTTGCCGAGGGCGCGTCGCCAGCCGCGCTCGTGTGCCCGGAGGTGCGCGATCACCGAGTCGTTCTCGGTGGCCTGCGGATGTTCGGCGTGGAAGCCGACTTCGAGCGCCAGTACCGACGCACCTTCGACTTCGTCCGCGCCGATCACCTGCGCTTCATAGTGCTCGCGGATCGGTTTCTCGGTTCCGAACCACACCTTGATCCCGTAGCGATGCGCGCGGTAGCGGCACGCACCGAGCGCCACGGGAGCAATGCCGCGCAGAATGTCGCCGACATCGTCGAACAAAGACTCCTCCACGACGCAAGCTTGCTCGCCCCGCCGAGGAGGAGCCAACAGCAGCCCAGCCGTTGCTCTCCCTACATCAGCAAAGCGACGAGAACGCGGTGAGATTGCCATCGTAGGAATAGGCGCCGCCCAGCTCTCGTGACGGCACGTCATGCGCGAACCACGAGATCCCGGCAACGTCCGTCATGTGATATGTCCGGCCGCTCGTGTGCACCGTGAAGCTCGGGTTGGCGAGAAACTCGACCGGGTCGCCCACCTCGAGCAGGTCGTTGAAACACACGCCCGAGGCGGGGTCTCTCCACGCGGGCACGACATTCGTCACGTACGGATCATTGATCCATTCCGCGACCTCGTGGCTGAGCACGTAGGCGTCCGACCGAGATGGACCGACCAAAACGTTCGGAGTGAAGTATCCGGTGTAGATGAGGGTCATCGGAAGGGTTTTACCGGCCGGAGTAAATGCCAGGTGGAAACCCAAGAAGGCGTCGCCCGCTACGTCCTTCACGACGATGATCAGCACCGACGACGGATCGTAATAGTCGGCCAGTCGCGGTGCGAGCGAAAGGAGGAACGACGTCGTCACGGTGCCGGCGGGCCCGTTCGAGGTGTCAAACGCCGAACCGGAACCCGCAGGCACTTCGAGTGCCAGCGTCGGGAGCACCTGGGGCTCCGACAACAGGACGTGGTAACGCGGGCTCGTCGTTTTCACGTCGTCCCAGAACGAAGCTCGTTGCATCGCGTCGCCGTATTGCGTACGTCCGCTTCGATACTCGGCGTACTTGAAGATCGGTGAAAGCTCGATGTCCCTGACGACATCGGTACCGTCGAGCGTGATGCCACCATCGAACGTCAGACGCAAGGGAAGCAGTCGTACCGGCACCCTTGTCGTCGCCGATCCCGCGGACGGATCGGAACCGACCATCGTGTATCCGTATGTCTTGCTCGCCGATTGGAACGAGCCGGTCCAGGTCGGAAGGCCCGTTGCGCCGCGCCGGACTGCGTTCACGCGCGAGGCACGGGATTGAAGCGCGTCGACAAGTCCCGAGCTCGGGCCGTCGACGCCGCGCGGCGCGACGTGCCCCGCAGCGCCCGCGGAAGCAAGGAACACCGCCTGCACAACGAGAGCGGCGGCAACGCCGAGCGTGATCAACCTCTTGTTCATCGCGTGCTTCCTCCGCCGCAGATTCACTCGAGCGCCCGAAGTCAACCGGCGATGCCGCGATGCTGTCAATGCGTTCGGAGCGGAGGGACTGGGATTCGAACCCAGGGTGCTTGCGCACAACGGTTTTCAAGACCGTCCCGTTCGGCCGCTCCGGCATCCCTCCGTTAGCGAGGCTACCGGCGTTCCGCGGCGACGACGTTCGTGAACCGCGTGTAGGGCCGCAACACGTCGGGGACCTCGAAGCTGCCGTCGGGTTGCTGGTAGTGCTCGAAGAGGAACACGAGCATGCGACTCACCGCGACCGCGGTGCCGTTCAAGGTGTGCACGAGGCGGCTGCCAGCCGCGCGCTTCACCCGCGTGCCGAGCCGGCGCGCCGAGTAGTCGGTGTAGTTCGAACAAGAAGTGATCTCGCGGTATGCGCGTTCGGAAGGCAGCCAGGCCTCGATGTCGAACTTCTTGGCGGCCGCCGGACCGAGATCGCCCGCGGCAATGTTCACCACGCGGTACGGCAGGCCGAGCCCGGTCACGATCTCCTCTTCGATCGCCAGAATCCGCTCGTGCTCGTCGACACTGTGCTCGGATGCGCAGAACGAGAACATCTCGACCTTGTCGAACTGGTGCACGCGGAAGATGCCCCGCGTGTCCTTGCCGTACGTTCCCGCCTCGCGCCGGAAGCACGTGGAGTACCCGCCGTAGCGCGCGGGGAGTTGCTCGGGCGTGAACGTCTCGGCTCGATGGAGTGCCGACAACGCGACCTCGCTCGTCCCGAGGAGAAAGAGCTCGCCATCGTCGACGTCATACACCTGAGCACGATCGGTGGGGAAGAATCCGGCCTCCTCCATCGTGCGCTCCCGCACCAGAGCGGGCGTGACAACCGGCACGAAACCGTGGCCGACGATCGCGGTCATCGCGTAGTTGACGAGCGCGAGCTCGAGCAGCGCGCCCTCGCGCATGATGTAAGCGAATCGGGAGCCGCTCGCCTCCGCGGCGCGCGCCGTGTCGACGAAACCCATCGCCTCCGCGAAGCCGGCGTGGTCGAGCGGCGGTGGCGGCGGCGTGTCACCGACGACGCGCACGATCTCGCCCTCGTCCTCGCCGCCGTCGGGTGCCGACGCGTCGGCCGGGTTGGGCACCTGCAGCCCGAGATCGCGAAGGCGCGCATCTGCCGCCTGGAGCTCCTTCTCCTGCGCGGAGAGCTCGTCCTTCAGCCGGCCCGCGGTCTCGATCTTCGCCGGCCGCTCCCCGGGGGGAGCGTTCCCGATCTCCTTGCTGGCCGCGTTCTGGCGGGCGCGCAGTCCATCGACCTCCTGCGCGAGCAGCCGACGTTCGGCATCGGCTTCGAGCACCTCGTCGATCAAGCCGTCGCGCACGCGCTTGCGCTCGATGCCGCGGCGGTACTCCGGCTCCTCCCGCAGCCGCTTCAGGTCGATCACTCGGTCTCCCGGACCTGCGCGCGCAGCGACTCGACCCACGCCGCCGCGTGCTTCCACGCGCGGCCCGCGGCGCGCCGGCGCACGGCGCCGGCCTCGGCAGGTCCGCCGACCGGATAGGAACCGAGGAACTTGACCTCGGCCTGCTTCGCGACGAGGTTGCGCAGCGCGTCGGCGACCACTTCGTCGGAGACGTGCCCTTCGCAATCGACGAAGAAGCAATAGTCGCCCAAGCCCCGCTTGGTCGGACGCGACTCCAGCTTGGTGAGGTTGATCGCGCGCGCCGCGAACTCCTGCAGGATCGAGAGCAACGACCCGGGCTGGTCCTCGCGCTGGAAGCAGACGATCGACGTCTTGTCGTGACCGGTAGGCGCGGGCACCCCCCGACCCACGAGCACGAATCGCGTCTCGTTCTCGGGATGGTCCTCGATCTCGCGGGCGAGCACCTGCAGGCCGTAGAGCTCCGCCGCAAGCGCATTGCAGATCGCCGCCACGTCGGTGCGTTTCGACTTCGAGACTTCTCGCGCCGCGTCGGAAGTCGAGTGGGACGCGCGCGCCTGCGCCGCGGGCACCTTCTTCGCGAGCCAGCCGCGACATTGCGCGAGCGCGTGCGGGAACGACACGACGGTACGGACGTCGGCGAGTGCAACCCCTGGGCGAACGCACAGGTTGAGCGACACCGGAAGGTCGATCTCGCGCTGGATGAGCAGGTCGCTGTCGAACGCGAGCGTGTCAAGGGTGACCGAAACCGACCCTTCGATCATGTTCTCGATCGGGACGACGCCTCCGTCGGCATCGCCCCGCTCGACCGCCGCGATCACCTCGGGGACAGCCGCGAACGCCGTTCGATCACCCGCGGCGAGATCCGGCTGCGTCAGCAGCGCCTCCTCGGTGAAGGTCCCGGCCGGACCGAAATACGCAACCCGCACCGTCGAATGCTAAACGACGACCCGATCCACACCCCGCGCACTTCGAAGCCGCGAGCGCGACACGCGCGAGTGATTGTCGCTCCACGGGCGCCGACTGGACGAGGGGCGCTACCTTGGCGACGTCATCCCAGGTCGAGCGCACGTACGCAGGTCAAGGAGGAAGCCCATGCGGGCTGCAGTGTTCACCGAAACCGGAGGGCCGCTCTCGATCGAGAACATCGATCCCGCGCCTCCCGGGCCGCGCGACGTCGTGGTCGAGCTCGGCGCCAGCGGCGTCTGCCACTCCGACCTGTCGTTGAAGAACGGCTACGTCGGGATCATGCCCGGCACGGTCCTCGGCCACGAGGGCGCCGGCACCATCGCCGAGGTCGGCAAGGACGTCAGTGGCCTCAAGAAAGGCGACCGGATCATCGCGTCGTTCATCCCCGCCTGTGGCATCTGCTGGTTCTGCCTGCACGACCAGTCGCACCTGTGCGACACCGAGTTCGAGATCATGATGAAGCAGCGCGGCAAGCGCGCCGACGGCAGCGAATACTCGGCCATGACGGGCCTCGGCACGTTCGCAGAGGCGATGACATGCGACCAGTCGTCGATCGTCAAGATCGACACCAGCGTCACCGACGACCAGCTCGCACTCATCGGCTGCGGCGTGACTACCGGCGTCGGCGCCGCGCTCAACACCGCGCAGGTGCACCCGGGCGCGACCGTCGCGGTCATCGGCTGCGGCGGTGTCGGCCAGGCCGTCATCCAGGGCGCGCGGATCGCCGGCGCATCGCGGATCATCGCGGTCGATCCCGTCGAGCTGAAGCGCAAGACCGCCGAGCAGCTCGGCGCGACCGACTTCGTCGACCCCAACGCCGGCGACCCGGTTCAGCAGGTTCAGCAGCTGACAAGCGGCCGCGGAGTCGACTACTCGTTCGAGGTGATCGGACTTCCCGAAACGACGCTGCAGGCGTTCAACATGATCCGCAAGGGCGGCACCGCGGTGATGGTCGGCATGACTCGCGCCGAGGCCTCGGTCACGCTCTCGACCTTCGACCTCTTCTTCAACGAGAAGACGCTCAAGGGTTGCAAATACGGATCGGGCCAGGTGCGCCGCGACTTCCAGCGCTACGCCGACCTGATCGAGACCGGCCGCCTCGACACGAGCGCGATGGTGTCGCGCACGATCAAGCTCGACGAGGTGAACGAGGCTTTTCGTGCGATGGAGGCTGGAGAAGTCATTCGGTCGGTTATCACTACCTTTTAGTCGTTGACGGTGGGGGGCGACGTACATACTGCGGTTCGGGTTCCAACTCACCTCCGTATGCACGTCGCCCCCCACTTTCCTTTTCTCGTCTCTTCGCGCCTCCATCGCACGGGTTGAAGGGGAAGGGCAGGGGGAAACGCGTGTGGCCTGGTAAGCATGCCCTCGAGCGGCCGTTGCATGCTGCTTATGTGATGGCGGGCT
>JAUZEM010000466.1 GCA_030839005.1 Actinomycetota bacterium
GCCATCCGTGCCCCATCCCCGTTTCGCTTCGAGATCGGAATGCCGAACTGCTTGGCGGAGGGCGAGGGATTTGAACCCTCGAGGGGGCTTATCACCCCCTACTCGCTTAGCAGGCGAGCACCTTCGGCCACTCGGTCAGCCCTCCGGAGCCAGCGAGTATACGAGGACGTCTCCCGAACGGCTCCGGGGTACGGTCGGTACATGACGCCGGTCGAGGCCCTCGAGCGCATCGCCGAGCTCCTCATGCGAGCGCGCGCGCCGGGCCCCCGGCAGCAGGCATTCCGACGCGCGGCGCGAGAGGTGTCCCGGGTGCCGGACTCCGAGTTGCGGTTCCTCGCGGATGCCGGGCGTCTGCAGGACCTCCCGGGCATCGGTGACACGACCGCGGCAGTGATCGCGGAAGCGCTCGCCGGGGAGACACCCAAGTACCTGCAGAAGCTGCTCGAACACGCGGAGACTCCGGGCACGGAGGCGGGCGATGCGTTGCGCGCTCAGCTCAAGGGCGACCTGCACGTGCACTCCGACTGGTCGGACGGCGGCGACACGATTCGCACCATGGCCGAGAAGGCGCGCGCGCTCGGGCACGACTACTTCGCGCTCACCGATCATTCACCGAGGCTGACCATCGCGCACGGCTTGCCGGCGGAGCGGCTGCGCGAACAGCTCGACGTCGTCGCCGGGTTGAACGAAGAGATGGAGCCGTTCCGCATCCTCACCGGTATCGAGTGCGACATCTTGGAAGACGGCGCGCTCGACGGGTCGGAGGAACTGCTCGCGCGAGTCGACGTCGTCGTGGCGAGCGTGCACTCGAAGTTGCGCATGGAGCCGGTCGCGATGACGCGGCGCATGGTCGCCGCGATCGCGAACCCCCACGTCGACGTGCTCGGCCACTGCACGGGGCGGCTCCTCGTCGGTCGAGGTCGCCCGCAGTCGGAGTTCGACGCCGACGTCGTGATCGAGGCGTGCCGCGTCTTCGACACCGCGATGGAGGTGAACTGCCGGCCCGAGCGGCTCGACCCTCCGAGGGACATCTTGCGCAAGGCCGTCGACGCGGGCATCAAGGTCGCGATCAGCACCGACGCGCACGCCGCCGATCAGCTCGACTGGCAGCCGTACGGCACCGATCGCGCCGCCGAATGCGGCGTCGTGGCCGACCAGGTCGTCAACGCCCGGAGCGCCGACGATCTGCTGGCGTGGTGCGCGGCGCACCCGGCCTGACCCCCGAATCCGTCACAGTCAGTCGCGCCACACGATCGCGGCTTCCCAGGGCGCGAGGTGCAGCGCGCCGTCGACTCGCTCGTCGGCGCGGGCTCGGATCGTCGAGATCCGGATCGCGCCGGGGCCGACACCGGCAACCTCGACCACATGCTCCGAGAGATTGCACGCAACAACGGTTCGCTCACCGCGCCGCCACACCCAGACGTCGTCGCTCGGCCCGGGCACGGTGCGGTAGGAGCCGTTCCGCAGCTCCGGCATCGCGTCGCGCAGGCCGATCAGATCGCGCGTGAGCGCGAGCACGGAATCCGGATCGTGGCGTTGGTCGGCCACGTTGTACGCGCCGTAGTCGCCGTAGGGGAGCCAGGGCTCGACGGCGGGCTCGGAGAAGCCGGCGCCCGCGACCGCCGACCAGTGCATCGGCGTCCGCTCGTCGTCGCGACCCATGCGCGCGCCGTGGAACACGCCGACCGGATCGAGGATTCGATCCGCCGGAACATCGGTGTCGACCATGCCGATCTCGTCGCCGTAATAGAGGAACGGAGTGCCGCGCAGTCCCATCAGCATGACCAGCGCGGCGCGGGTGCGGGCGGGATCGTTCTTGCACCAGCGGGTCGGGAACCGGTGGTTGTCGTGATTGCCGCCGGTCCACACCGGCCATGCGTCGGACGGCAACAGCTCCTCGGCGTGCTGGATCGCGTCGCGTAGCTCGGCGGCGCGGAACTGCGAATGTATAAGCATGAAGTTGAAGGCGAGGTTCAACTCGTCGCCGGCTCCGTAGAAGGTTGCGAACGCCTCCGGCTCCAGCACGTACGTCTCTCCGATGAGGACGCGCGGTGGGTCGTAGCTCTCGGCAATCTTGCGCCAACGCCGGAGCACGTCGTGCACTTCGGGACGGCAGGCGTTGTAGACAGATCGCTGCCCCATCATCCGCACGTACCAGTGGTCTTCGGGGGTGGCCGGCGGGTTGTCGCGCAGCTCGCGATCTTTGATGACCGAATGACATACGTCGATCCGGAAACCCGCGATTCCGCGGTCGAACCAGAAACGCAGGATCGCGTCGAACGCGTCGCGGACCTCCTCGTTCCACCAGTTGAGGTCGGGTTGCGAGGGAAGGAACTGATTGAGGTAGTACTGGCCACTCGCCTCGTCGAACGTCCACGCGGGCCGGCGGGGATCGAAGGCCATGCCCCAGTTGTTCGGCACCGAGCCGTCGGCCTTGGGGTCGGCCCACACGTACCAGTCGCGATGTCGAGCGTCCCGCGCCGACTTCGCGTCGAGGAACCACGGATGACGGTCGCTCGTATGGTTGGGCACGAGGTCGAGGATCACGCGGATGCCGCGCTTGGAAGCTTCCTCGATCAGAGTGTCTGCGTCGGCGAGTGTGCCGAACGACGGATCGACTTCGACGTAGTCGGCGACGTCGTAGCCCCAGTCGTCGTTCGGCGACACCATGATCGGATCGAGCCAGATCCCCTCGACACCGAGCCACTGGAGATGGTCGAGCCGTTGTGTGATGCCGCGCAGATCGCCGACACCGTCGCCGTTCGTGTCCATGAATGAGCGCGGGTAGATCTGGTAGAGGACCCCGTCGCGCCACCAGGTGCGACCCGCTCGATCGGCTGGCATCTGCGGCATCTCGGGGACGCTAGTTGGCGGCGGCGGAGGGTTCGCCCTCGGCGGCCGCCCACATCCGCGCGTACGCGCCGCGACGTGCGACCAACTCGTCGTGCGCGCCGTCCTCGACGACGCGGCCGTGGTCGATCACCACGATGCGGTCGGCGAGGCGGGCGGTCTGCAACCGGTGTGCGATCAGGATGGTGGTCCGGCCGTGTGCCGCGACGCCCATTGCGGCTTGCACCTTCGCCTCGGTCCGGAGGTCGAGGTTCGACGTCGCCTCGTCGAGCAGAAGGATGGCGGGGTCGACGAGGTGGGCGCGCGCCAGCGCGATGAGCTGACGCTGGCCCGACGACAACGACCGGCCCCGCTCGCTCACCCATTGCAGGTAGCCACCCGGCAGACCCGCGATGAACTCGTGTGCACCGACGGCGCGAGCGGCAGCCTCGACCGCGGCGTCGGTCGCGTCGTTGCGCCCGTACGCGACGTTGTCGCGGATCGTCCCCGAGAAAAGGAACGCCTCCTGCGGCACGACGCCGAGCTGCTGGTGGAACGCGACCTGGTCGTACGCGTTCACCGGAACGCCGTCGGCCTTCACTCGTCCCTCCGTCGGGTCGTAGAAACGCGCGACCAGCTTGACCACCGTCGACTTTCCGGCCCCGGTCTCGCCGACCAGCGCGACGGTCTCGCCGGCGCGTATGCGGAGGTCGATATCCCGCAACGCGTCCTCCGCCGCGTTCCGGTAGCGGAATCGCACGTGTTCGAGCTCGACGTCACCCGAGAGGCGGGGGACGGCCACGGGATGCGCCGGTTGCGCCAAGGAGGTCGGTGTCGCCAGTAGCTCCGTGATCCGCGCGATCGCGACGCGCGCCTGCTGGTACGAGTCGAAGACCTGTGACAGCTGCTGGATCGGTGCGAAGAACAGGTTCAGGTACAGCAGGAACGCGATGAGGGCACCGACCGAAAGCGAGTGGTGCGCAACGAGCACGCTGCCGGCGCCCAGTACGAGGCAGACCGCGATGTCGGAGAGGAAGTCGACGAAGGGAAAATAGATCGCGACCAACCGTTGGGCCCGCACGCGCGCGTCCCGGTAACCGCCGGCGACCTCCTCGAACTGCGCCTGGTTGTGTTCCTCCCGCACGAAGGCTTGCGACACGCGGACGCCGGAAAGCCCCTCTTGGAGGTTCGCGTTCACGGCCGCGATGCGCTCACGGGCCGTCTCGTAGGCCTTGCTCGACTGATTCCGGAACCACAACGTCGCGATGAAGAGCGGCGGCAGGATGCCGGCGCTCACCAAGGCGAGGCGCGGGTTCATGATCGCGAGCGCGACACCCACGCCGGCGAACGTCACGAGATTGACGAGCGCGTTGACGAGACCGTTCTGTAACAGCTGCGACAGGGCGTCGATGTCGGTCGTCATGCGCGTCATGATCCGGCCGGCCATCTCGTTCTCGTAGTAATCGACACCGAGGCGCTGCAGGTGTGCGAACACCTTGATCCGCAGCGCATGCAGCAGCCGCTCGGAGCTACGACCCATCACGCGCGCCTCGGCCCACATCACCCACCAGTCGAACAAGGTGACTCCGAGGAACACGAAGGTCGCGATCCACAGCGCGCGTGGTGCGTTCTTCGCGACGCCGTTGTCGAGCCCGTAGCGCACGAGCAAGGGCCCGGCCAGCGTGCACAACGCGTCGAGAGCGACGAGGAACATTCCGACGAGCAGCCACCCGCGGTAGCGCCGCAGAAAACCGAGGAACGAGAACTCGGGCGCGGGCCCGGCTTCGATTCCCGCGTCGACCTGCGGATCGGCGTTCGCCGGCTCGAGCGCATCGACCTGGGCGAGCAACTCGGGCGTCGGCGCGAGTGCGCCGCCCCATGCCGTGCCGCCTGCCGCCCCGCCGCCGCCCCCGCCCGTCGGACCTCCGAAGCGCATCGCGGCGGGGCTCGCGGTACGGGTGCGATCGACGATCAGCGCGCTCCGGAGCTCGTCGTCCGCGAGACCGTGCCAGGCCGAAGGCGTGATCCCGTCGACGCGGGTGTCGTCCTCGACCCGCTCCTCGACGGCGTCGATACCCTCCGCGTCGTCGCCCGGGCCCGACAGGAGCATCCGGTACAGGTGACAGCGCGCGGTCAGCTCTTCGTTCGTTCCCGCGTCGACCACCTGCCCGTTGTCGACGACCACGATCCGATCGGCGAGCGACAAGGTCGAGCGACGGTGCGCGATGAGCAACGTCGTTCGGGTGCTCGCGATCCGGCGCAAGGTGGCGTGGATCTCCTCCTCGATGCGGGCATCGACCGACGACGTGGCGTCGTCGAGGAGCAGGATCTCGGGGTCGGACAGCAGGGCGCGCGCGAGCGCCACGCGTTGCCGCTGACCACCCGAGAGGGTCAACCCCTGCTCGCCAACGACGGTGTCGTAGCCGTAAGGGAGCTGCATGATGAACTCGTGCGCCTCGGCGGCGCGGGCTGCAGTCTCGACCTCGGTCGGCGTGGCGTCGGGCCGACCGAAGGCGATGTTCGCAGTGATCGAATCGGAGAACAGGAACGAGTCCTCGAAAACGACGCCGATGCTGCGTCGCAGCGATTGCAACGTCGCGTCGCGCACGTCGACGCCGTCGATGGTCACCGCGCCCGAATGCACGTCGTAGAACCGAGGCAGCAACAGCCCGACGGTCGACTTGCCCGAGCCCGAGCCGCCCACGAGCGCGACCGTCTCGCCGGGCGCGACATGCAAGCTGAAGTCGCGCAGCACCGGCTCGGTCGATGTGTAGCCGAAGGTCACGTGGTCGAAGGAGACCGCGCCGCGCTCGACGTGCAGCTCACGCGCGTCGGGACGATCCTGGACGAGCGGGGTCGAGTCGAGCAGGTCGTAGATGCGCTCGGCGCCCGCGCGCGCCAGCTGGCCGACCGTAAGGATCGCCGCCAGCTGTCGGACGGGCGGCGTGATGAGCAGCATGTACGACGCGAAGGCGAAGAACGTGCCGTAGGTGACGTGGTGGTGCAGCGCGAGCCATCCGCCGAGCGCGAGCACGGCCACCTGACCGAAGGCCGGGATCGTCTGCATCGCGGGCTGGAGCCGAGCTTGGATGTTCACCAAGCGGACGCGCGATGCGAACATCGACGCCGAGCGATCGGTCAGTCTCCCGAGCTCGCGGGCCTCCTGGCCGAACCCCTTCACGACCCGGACCCCGGTCACGTCCTCCTCTACGACATTGGCGACGTCTCCTGCCTTCTGCTGCGCATCCCAGCTCGCCGGGAAGACCGACGTCCTCAACTTCATGGCGGTGACGAGCAGCAGCGGAGCGACGGCCAGCATGACGAGCGCCAGCGGTACCGACAGCACGAACATCACGGTGAGCGAGACGATGAACAGCAACACGTTCGCGACGCCGATCGGGAGGAACTGCAGGAAGCCTTGAATCAAGGCGACGTCGGACGACGCCCGGCTCACGAGCTGACCGGTCGAAAGCTCGTCGTGACGGGCGAAGTCGAGCCGCTGCAGCTGCCGGAAGATCGCGGTCCGCAGGTCGTGCTGCACGTCGAGCGCGATCCGGCCACCCCGGAACCGTCGGTTGTACGCGAAGACGAACGTGAGCACGCCCATGACGATCATCAAGGTCAGCCAGGGTGCCAGCGGCTTCTTGTGGTGCGTGATGACGTCGTCGATGACGACCTTCTGCACCGCCGGGAGCAACGACTGGATGAGCTGGCCGCCGATCGCGACCCCGAAGGCGATGTACGCGTTCTTCTTGTGCGGCTTCATGTAGCCGACGAGCCGGCGGATCCAGCCCTGCTTCTTCTTCGCCCGACCGCGCGTCACGTCGCCACCTCGTGCCCCCGCTCGCCCCGCAGCCGCGCCTCCATGCGTCGCGCGAGCGCGTCATCGAGATCGAGGAGCGCTCCGAGCAGCACGTCTCGTTCGCGGGCGTGTTCGAAGATCCGACCCAGGGTCTCGCCCATCTCCTGCTCGGCCGCACGCAGCGCCACGA
>JAUZEM010000546.1 GCA_030839005.1 Actinomycetota bacterium
AGTGCTCGACGACCATGCGCTCGCGCTGTATCAGAGCCCATCGTCAGAGCGCGTCCTCGGGTATCCCCCGTCCGAGCTGCTCGGCGCCAAGCTCACCGACCTGCTCCATCCGTCGGACAAGAAACACGTGATCGAGGCGTTCGCCGGTGCGTTGGAGCAACCAGGCGCCACTGTCGGGTTGCATTTTCGGCTCCGCCACAGCGACGGCCGCTGGATTGTCCTCGAGGCTACGGCGACCAACATGCTCAACGACCGGTCCGTGCGTGGGTTCGTCGTGAACTCGCGCGACGTCACCGAGCGGGAGCACGCCGCCGCCGAGCTCAGTGCGGCGCGCGACGCGGCCCTGAGTGCATCGGTAACCAAGTCGCAGTTCCTCGCGTCGATGAGCCACGAGGTCCGCACGCCGATGAACGCGATCATCGGGCTCACCGAGTTGCTGCTCGACACCGACCTCGAAAGTGAGCAACGTGAGTTCGCGAGCGGCGTGCAAGGTGCGGCTGAGGGACTGCTGGGGATCATCAACGACATCTTGGACTTCTCGAAAGTCGAAGCCGGCAAGCTCGAGATCGAAGCGGTGCCGTTCGACCTCGACCGGGTCGTCGAGGACGTAGCCGCACTGCTCGGCGAGACGGCGAACGCCAAAGGTGTCGAGCTGCTCGCGCACTGCCGACCCGAGGTCCCGACCGCACTCGTGGGCGATCCCACGCGCCTGCGCCAGATCCTCTTGAACCTCGGATCCAACGCGGTGAAGTTCACCCAGCGCGGAGAGGTCGTGTTCCGTGTACGACTCCTCGACGACGAGCCCGCCGCGGTGCGGCTGCGGCTCGAGGTGAGTGACACGGGAGTCGGAATCGCCGCCGCCGACCTCGATCGCCTGTTCGACCCGTTCTCGCAGGCCGACGCGTCCACGACCCGCCGGTTCGGCGGGACGGGGTTGGGACTCGCAATCGTGAAGCAGCTCGTGGAGTTGATGGACGGCACGGTCGGTGTCGACAGCGAGGTGGACGTCGGCAGTACGTTCTGGTTCGAGCTCCCGCTCGCGAAGCAAGCGAACTCCACCGCGGAACGGCCGCCCATCCCGGAGCTTGCGGACCTACGGGCCTTGATCGTGGACGACAATGCTACGAACCGTCTGATCCTGCGGGAGCAACTCGGATCTTGGGGCATGCACACGACCGACGCCGAGCACGCGGTGCGGGCCCTGGAACTGCTGCACCTCGCGTCGGATGAGGCTCGCCCATACGACGTGGTCGTGTTGGACCTCAACATGCCCGACATGGACGGGCTCGAGCTCGCGCACGCGATCGGCGACGACCCACAGATCGCGGGCCCGAAACTCTTCATGCTCAGCTCCTCGGGGCGCGTCAATCGCGACGTCGCGGCCGCTGCGGGTCTTGCGGGGACGCTGACGAAGCCGGTCCGCCAATCGGAGCTCTTCAACTGCCTGATAGGAGGCCTGTCGATGCCGAGCGACGAGGTCATTCCTCCGACGCGGCCTGCAACCGCGGCCACCGTCATCCGCGGTCGCCTGTTGTTGGTGGAGGACAACTCCATGAATCAGCTCGTCGCGACCAAGCTCCTCGGCAAGCTGGGCTACGAGGTCACGGTGTCCGCCAACGGGCTCGAAGCCCTCGAGTCGATGGCCGATACGGAGTACGACGCGGTACTCATGGATTGCCAGATGCCCGAGATGGACGGCTACGCCGCGACTCGCGAAATCCGCCGACGCGAAGGCGGGACACGGCATGTCCCGGTCATCGCGATGACTGCCGCCGCGATGCAGGGCGATCGAGAGGCGTGCTTCGCCGCGGGTATGGACGACTACTTGACCAAGCCCATCCGCCCGGACGCGTTGGCCGAGACGCTCACTCGCTGGATCACCGGCGAAAACATAACGACACCCGCGACCGGAGCCGAGCCGATCACATCCGGCGACGACGCGGCCCAGCTCGACGCGGCGCGGCTCTCGATGTTGCGCGACCTCGACGACGGCGACGGCGTCCTCCTCGCGTCGATCGCCGACGAATTCCTCGCCGAGGCACAACGCCAGCTCGAGTTACTCGGTGAAGCGCTCGCCGAAGGTGACCCGCAGACCGTGGAACGCGCAGCTCACAGCATCAAGGGTTCGAGCGCCAACCTCGGCGCCGCGCGTCTCGCCGAGCTCACCGGCCACCTCGAGGCGCTCGGACGGGCGAAAGCGCTCGGCGGCGCGGCAACGGTTTTCGATGACGTCACGGTTGAGCTCGAACGGGTACGGGTCGCGCTCACACAAGTGCTGGCCGCGCAATGAACGAACTTCGAGTGCTCGTCGCCGACGACGACGCCAGCTGCCGGATGGTGCTGCGGGCGACGGTCGAGCGACTCGGCCACGAATGTCGCGTCGCGGCCGACGGCGACGAGGCCTGGCGTCTCTTCGAGGAAGAACAACCCGACGTACTGATCACCGACTGGATGATGCCCGGCCTCGACGGGCCCGAGCTGTGTCGCCGCGTTCGGCACCACGAAGCGGACGGGTACACCTACGTGATCCTCGCGACCGCTCTGGGCGAGCACGAGAACGTGCTCGAGGGTATGGAGGCCGGAGCGGACGACTACCTCACGAAACCGATCTCGCCGTTCGACGTGCGCGCCCGACTGGTCGCCGCCAAGCGTGTGACCGAGCTGCACAAGGAGCTCGACCGACTCCACGTCGAACTGACCGCACAGGCCCGCACTGATGCACTCACCGGGCTCGGCAACCGCCTCCGATTGCACGAGGACCTCGAAGCGATACACGACCGCGCGGTCCGATACGGACACACCTACTGCGTCGGCATCTGCGACCTCGACGACTTCAAACGGTTCAACGACACCTACGGCCACCAAGCCGGTGACGATGCGCTCCGAAAGATCGGCGCATTGCTGAACCACGAGAGCCGCGCCGGTGATTCCGCCTACCGGTACGGAGGCGAAGAATTCCTCATCGTCCTCGCGGGCCAGTCGCTACCGCAGGCTCGGGCCGTACTGGAAAGAATTCGTGAGGCAGTCGAAGCCCTCGCGATCCCGCACCGAGCCAGCCGCTCCGGCCAAGCGGTCACGATCAGCGTGGGCGTCTCCGCATGGGAGCACGAACAACTCGATACGCCCGCCGCCGTGCTTGCCCGCGCCGACCGCGCGCTCTACGAATCCAAAGCCGCCGGTCGCAACCGGGTCACAAGCGGCGAACCCAGCGGTATCACGCCCAACGTCCGCTGACGGGTACTACGCCTTGGCTTCGAGCACGATATTGAACGGTGTCTCCGCGACGCGACGCAGGGTCTTGAATCCTGCGCCAGTCACAATTTCGCGGAGCCGGGCTTCACCCGCCTGTGCGCCGAGCGCGGTGCCGACCTCTTGGGACAACGAGCACGGTGTGCAGAGCAGGGTAGAGAACCCGTAGTAGGCGGCACCGACCGGGTTGAGGTTGTCGGCGAGATCGTCG
>JAUZEM010000556.1 GCA_030839005.1 Actinomycetota bacterium
TCATCGAGCGACTCGTCGCTGATCACCGGCGCGGCCGCGGGACCGGTGACGGTCACGAGCACCGCGTCATCCGCCACCGCGTCGACGCGAAAGGCGCGCAGCCTTCGGGCGACTGCCTCCGCCACCGCCGCGGGCTCGCAGATCACGCGCACCGACACGCCGTGGACGCAGAACGCCATCTCGGCGGTTTCCGTCGGCTCAGCCGACACCGGTGCTCGAGACGGTCGCCACGCCGGTAAAGCACGCGCGGGGGTCCCTACGCTCGAGGAAGGGCTCGTCATCGAGCACGAGCCAGCAGTGGCCCGTGACCTGATCGTCATCCCCGCCGGTTCGGCCGACCCCGAAGCGCAGAGCGACATCGGCACCGGCCCGGCGAAGGAGGGCATACAGCGTGATGCCCCTCGTCAGACAACCGGGACGAACCAACGGTCTTGCGCGCCGGATCACCAAGTCGACAACGGCCGCGTACTGCCGGCCCAACTCCTGAACGGTAACGACATCGCGGCCGATGACGTTTCGGCGCGGCTCGAGCAAACGCTGCAGGCGCTCGAGGTCGAGCCGGGCGAGCAGTGGGGCGGCCGTTGCGACCACGACCGCGCGAGCGACGAGCGCCGCCGAAGCACTGCCGGTCACGACGGCTCTGCCGGCCATTCCCGCCTAGTCCACCGCGACGAGGCGCTCGGCTCGCAGCGCGGTGAGCAGTTCGACGACATCCCGCATGATGACGTCCTCGGGCGCCTCGTACTCTGCCGCGAGCGCGCCGGCGATGTCGGCGACCGACCGGTTGCCGTCGCAGAGATCCCAGACCCGCGCGCCGACCTCGTTGAGCGCAAAGTACGTTCCGCCATCGAGGTCGAGAAGCATCGTCTCGCCGGCGGCTTCCTGCGCGAGCACGCGGTCGCGCCGCGCCGGACGGCCCGCGGGCAGGATCACTGTTCGCCGACGGTGATCTTCAGAAGCTGAACCGGGTGAGCGACCGCAGCAGCCCGAGCTTCCTCAGCGCAGGCTTGGTGTAGTGACGCTTGGTCATGTCGCACCTTTCCCGATCGTCCATGCACCGGACATCTTGCCCGATCCCCCACGTGAAATCCAGATTCGCGTCAGCCTAACTCGCCTCAGATGGTGCCGTTGCCGTCCCAGATGATGATGTCGGCCGAGCCTCTCCCCCATCCGGTCAGCCTGAAGGTGTTGGCACCGGTCTTGATCGAGTTGACGACGTCGATGGTTGCTTGCTGACCGGCCTGGAGCGTCCGCCGGTACGCAGTGCCGTTGACCGTGACCGCGATCCTCCGCAGCCCGGGAGAGCCGTTCATGACGGTCACGAGATGCTCGGCGTCGGGCACGTCGGTGAAGACCTGCGGCTTGTTCTCTTTCACCAGCGTCGTCAATACGGGGTCACAGTTCGTGATGTTGCCCTTCACGTCCGTGACCCGCAGCGCAACCTGGGCGGACACGTTGTTGTCGACCCTCGTCGCGGTGACGACCACCGGGTCCTTGGTGCCCTGGGTGAACGCGGGAATGACCACGTTCGCATTCACGTTCTTCGTCACGACGATGGACTTGAGCCCACTATCGCTCGCGCCGCCGTCCTGCGTCGTGACCTGGATGCCCTTCGGCGGGCCATTGAACGTAGCGGTGAGCTTGCAGCTCGGAGCCGTCGTGTCGGTCGGCTGGCCGCTGCGAATCGAGAAGATGTAACGGCCGAGGTGAGAGCTGTTCAGACTGTTGTGTACGAGACCAGTTGCCGAGTTCGAGTCCACGAAGGCGTTTGCGACTCCCGAGCCCGGAAGTTCGAACGAGTTGGTCGCGGTGCCGTTCGAGTAGCCAACCCGCGCGGAGTCGCCGTTCAGGCACCTGGCGCCACCTCCGCTCTGTTGACCCGAATCCCATTGGACCTTGTCATAGTTGAACTCGATGTCGAAGTCGTTCGGCGCGACGTCCGAACGGTCGATGAGCAGCATTTGGAAGTAGTCGAGCACTCCACCGTTCTGGTTGTAGCAACCAACTCCGGGCCAGTTCGCACCCCACGTCACGTGCCCGTCGACGGTTCCAGTCCCGAAGGTCACGGTATTCCCCACTCGCGTGTCCACGTCAGCGAAGAACGGGGCGATGATCACCCGTCCCGTAGTAGAGAGATTGAACGGCGTGAACGTGGCCAGGCGTGCATCGAAGGTGACGTTGCCGTTGTTGTTCAGAAACAGCTTGTTGTAGTTCGTGCCGAAAAAATTGATCGTGAACGGCAACGCGATTTGAGCCGGCGGACTCGGGCAAGGCGGGATAGCGACAGATGGGTCTCCGCTGTCCGGACCGATGCAGGGATACGTGCCGTCATCGTTCGGGCCGAAGACGGTCGAGTTGAACCCCGGCACGATTGCGTTCGGGCCCAAGGCATGCGCCGGAGCCGCCATGACGACGAGCGACGCTGCCGCCAAAACGCTCGCGATCGTCGTCGCCAATGGCTTGGTGTGAGTCCTCATCCCGCCTCCGATCGATGCGCGGAAGTCGTCTCCGCCCAGTTGCAGTGCGACCGCTGTCCCCGCTCCGCCGCGTGCGGCACCGCGTCATGCGGCGCCCGCATAGACGACCGTACAAACCACTACCGCTGTTATCTGGCTAATGCGTCACGCCTTGCCTGTCAAGGGCCATTTGGCCGAAGGCCACGAATCCGCCTCGAACGGAAAAAGCTCACGAATCCGTCTACCGTGTCGGTGCAATCCGACAACCTCCTTGGACGCCAACGCCTTTGCGCCTACGCTCCGCCCCGAGTGAAATCAATCGACTGAACGCAGTCGATTGCAAACAATTGGCCGCATGCGGGTCGATGGGCGATGGCGAACTCGGAGTTCGGGCGACTCTTGCTCGCATGTACGCGCGAGCACGACTGGGATAAACCACCGGACGGTTTGGCGCGGTCGTTACCCGTCGCAAATTCCCT
>JAUZEM010000563.1 GCA_030839005.1 Actinomycetota bacterium
CGACACCAGTCGGCGCCACCCCGACCGCCACGGGCGTCGGCCGGGCGCATTGCCCGTACGCCGGCATCCATCGCGCACACTCCAGCTTCAACTTCACGCACGAAGCCCCTGCGACGGGTGCCGTCGCGGGCGGTGGGGGTTGTGCCGTCACCGCCGGTCGAGATCAGCATTCCGGCGATCGGTGTGCAATCGTCGATCGTCGACCTCGGTCAGAACGCCGACGGCACCGTCGAAGTGCCGAGTAGCTTCCACGTCGTCGGCTGGTACAAGTACACCGTCACTCCCGGGCAAGTCGGCCCGTCTGTGTTCCTCGGACACGTCGACTCACAGTCCGGGCCCGGAGTCTTCTACCGGCTCGGACAGCTGCGAATCGGTGATCGAGTTGTCGTGAGGCGAACGGACGGCAGATCCGTCGTCTTCGCGATCACCGGTGTCCGCGAATACTCGAAGACCGCATTCCCAAGCATCGACGTGTACGGCAACACGTCGACACCAACCATCAGGCTCGTCACCTGTGGCGGACCCTTCGACTCCGCCACACACCACTACATCTCCAACATCGTCGCGTTCGGAGAAATGATCTGAACCATCCTCTCAGCCACAGCGCCCATCCGTCACGGAACCTCGCCGTAATGTCCGCGGCTACTGGGCGCAGACTTCATTGCGGCGAAGAGAGCCGACGCCGTGGCCACGATCCACACGTCGCCGACGGTGAGACCGAGACGTTGAAACAATCCGTGAGCCGGCCCGAACGTGCTTGCAAACAGGCAGGTCGCCGAGATCGTGCCGGTCAGTACCGAGACGCGCGCCCAGCCCGACCGACCGGTTCGTGCGAGCGGGCTCGCGGCGAGCAGGGGGAGGGCAACGATCGCCGCGTAGCCGAGACCGGCGAACGTCGCGTGTACAGCGTCGCCGGACCAGCCGCCAAGAGGAGTAGCCGCCACCCCGAGCGTGCATCCACCCGTCGCGATTGCCGCCATCCACGCGCGACCCTGGAGTACTTGGCGCAACGCGATCCCGAACGCGGTGAGACCGAGCCCGTATACCACGAACCCGGCGGTCATCGCGACGTGCGTGGACGCGTCGACGGCCGCGAGGTCGCTGATGGCATTGTTGACAGCGGAGTAGCTCGCCGTGACCGCGCCGGCGATTGCCCACGAGCCGACGAACGCCGCCGGGCCGACCACACCTCCCCACGCGAGCAGTTCGACTCGCGGCGTCACCCGGGCCATCGATGCATCGCATCGACCGTACCGACAGGCACCGCGCCGCTCCGGTTGCGCCGCTCACAAGTAACGAATGTGATTGGGGATAGTGGCCAAGCGGCAACCGTGTTCGGCTTCTCCTCGGCGCGGTCGTCCTGCGTTCACGCGGCGCGGGCTTGGGTGTCGTGGCTGTGTCGGTGGCGGTGATGGTGCCAGCACAGAAGTTGGAGGTTTTGGAGATTGGTCGGGCCGCCGCGGGTCCAATGCACGATGTGATGCGCGTGGCAGCGGTCGGGGGGCTGGTCGCAGCCGGGGGTTTGGCAGTGCCGGTCGCGTACCACGAGCGCTTTCCAGATGGCGGGCGGGATCGTGCGGGTGGCGCGGCCGACGTCGAGGACTTCGGACCGTCCGGTGGTGATCACCCGGCTGATGTTGCAGTCGCAGGTGAGTCGTTCGAGCGTGACCGCCGAGAGGTGGCCGTTGCGGCGGCCCTCGGTGCGGACTCGCGTGATGAGTTCCGGGGTGGTGCCGGCAACCTCGTCGAGGTCGACGACGACGGTGACGTGCGGCCGGACATTCCTCGACGTTCCGGCGTCGCCGCGGTCGAGAGATTGGCGCATGAGGTTCGTGTGCGCGTCGGCTCGGCGTTGCGCCGGCGTGCGCAGGTCGTGCTCCATCCGGTCGCGTTCCATCTCGGCATTGATCGCGGCAAGGTGGATCGCGCGGGCTTCGGGGTCGTACAGCCCGTTCGTGGCGAGCATGCCGTCGAGGGTGCCCGAAAGGTGGTACCGCCGGCGCTCGTAGAGGGCTTCGTCGGATGCGGCTCCGCCGTCACCGTCGATCGCATCGGTCAGGTAGCGCACGACACCGCCGAGTTCTTTCGGGGTGTGCTGCCGGGCGACATCGACGAGTTCGGCTTCGACCTCGGAGATCGCCTCGGCGCGTTCGGGTGTGTACGCGTTCGCCACGACGTCCGTGTGACGTCGCGATATCTCTCCACGACCGTACGCGGCCGCGACCTCGGGCAGCGCCTCGAGCTTGCGAGCCAGGTCGACGTGCCCACGTGCGACGCCGTGAGCCATCCGGCATGCAGCTCGCAACGCGGCCGCGGCGCTCACGTAGCCGTCGGCGCGCCAGTCGTCGGATCGGTCGTACGCGGCAACCTTTTTCAGCCACGCGGCTTCGCGCGCGTCGAGCGCTCGACGTTCGGCGGCGAGCTCCTCGAGGGATACGAACATGTGTTCGATGATACTCGAATAGTGCCTACAAAACAAGGAGAATCTTGTCTTCCAGAGAACGAAACGCCCGCGCGATCTCGTCCGGCCAAGCGGCGAGCACCCGGGCGCGCCGTACCCTCATGCCATGACTCCCGGCGGAACGACGACGCGCACCGAGTACCGCACCTGCCACCTCTGCGAGGCAACCTGCGGGCTCGAGCTGCATCTCGAAGGCCGAGACATCACGCTGGTGCGCGGCGACCGCGACGATGTCTTCAGCCACGGATTCCTCTGCCCGAAGGGCACCGCGCTCAAGCAGCTCGAGGCGGATCCGGATCGGATCCGCCGACCCCTGGTGCGGCGCGGCGACACGTTCCACGAGGTGTCGTGGGACGAGGCGTTCGAGGAGATCGATGCCGGACTCGCCCCGATCCGCGACCAGTACGGACCGGATGCGCTCGCGATCTACCTGGGCAACCCGAGCGCGCACAATCTCGCCGGCCTCGTCTACAACCGGGCGCTGCTCCAGGCCGCACGCACGAGGAACGTGTACTCGGCGAGCACCGTCGACCAGATGCCGAAGCAGGTGTCGGCAGGCCTCATGTTCGGCGGAGGGCTGACCATCCCGGTTCCCGACGTCGATCGCACCGACTATCTGCTGATGCTGGGCGCCAACCCGTACGCGTCGAACGGCTCGCTGATGACCGCGCCCGACCTTCCCGGCCGTCTGCGCGCCTTGCGCGCACGCGGTGGCAAGCTCGTGGTCGTCGACCCGCGCCGCACCAAGACGGCGGAGGAGGCCGACGAGCACCTCCCGATCCGGCCGGCCACCGATGCCCTTTTCCTGTTTGCTCTCGTCCACGTCCTCTTCGCGGACGATCTCGTCGATCTCGGTGACGTTGCCGCGCACGTGAGCGGTCTCGAGGAAGTCCGTCGCCTGGCGGCTTCGTTCTCGCCCGACGCGGTCGCGCCGGCGTGCGGCATCGACGCCGCCGTCATCCGTCGGGTCGCGCACGAGCTCGTCGCGGCGCCGACGGCCGCGGTGTACGGGCGGATCGGCACGTGCACCCAAGAGTTCGGAACGCTCGCGTCGTGGCTCGTCGACGTCGTCAACGTGTGTACCGGCAACCTCGACCGGCCCGGCGGTGCGATGTTCACGCGGGCCGCGACCTCGGTGGGTTCCAACAACGCCGCGGGCAGGGGGAGAGGCGTCACCTTCGGTCGTCGCACGTCGCGCGTGCGCGGTCTGCCCGAGTTCTTCGGCGAGCTTCCCGTCGTGTGTCTCGCCGAAGAGATCGAGGCGCCCGGAGACGGGCGAGTGCGTGCGCTCGTGACCATCGCGGGTAATCCCGCCGTGTCGACGCCGAACTCCGATCAGCTACGCCGTGCGCTGGCGTCGCTCGACTTCATGGTGAGCCTCGATATCTACGTCAACGAGACCACGCGCCACGCGAACGTGATCCTGCCGCCGGAACCCGAGCTCGCGCGGGGTCACTACGACCTCGCGCTGTACAACCTTGCGATCCGCAATGTCGCGAACTACTCGCCGCCGCTTCTCGAGCTGGAGCCCGGCGAGGTTCCCGAATGGCGCTCGATGTTGCGACTCGCGGGCGTGATCGGCGGGCAGGGCGCGCACGCCGACGTCGACGTGCTCGACGATCTCGTGCTCTCGGGCCTCGTCGCCAAGGCGGTCGCGCGCCCGGGCTCGAACGTCGAAGGGCGCGATCCCGACGAGCTGTTGAAGGCGCTGGCGACGCGTCGAGGTCCCGAGCGGATCCTCGATCTCATGTTGCGCACGGGTCCGTACGGCGACGGGTTCGGCGCCGATCCCGACGGTCTGTCGCTCGCGGTGCTCGAGGCCAGTCCGCACGGAATCGACCTCGGCCCGCTGCAACCGCGGATCCCGGAGGTGTTGCGCACCCCGACGGGCATGATCGAGCTCGCGCCCGAGGCCTGTGTCGCGGACGTCGAACGCCTGCGGTCGGTGCTCGATCGGCCGTCGGCGCGCGATGGCGGCCCGCTCGTCCTCGTCGGCCGGCGCGACCTGCGCTCCAACAACTCCTGGATGCACAACCTGCAGGTGTTGGTGAAGGGCAAGGTGCGTTGCACAGTTCACGTTCACCCCGACGACGCGGCCCGTCTCGGGCTCCACGACGGCGCCGACACGCGGGTGCGCTCCTCGTCGGGCGAGATCGTCCTTCCGGCGGAGGTCACCGACGCGGTGATGCCCGGCGTCGTGAGCATCCCGCACGGATGGGGTCACGACGCCGCCGGCACCCGAATGACCACCGCGGCGCGCCACGCCGGCGCGAACTCGAACGTGCTCGCGCGCACCGACCTCTTCGATCCGCTCTCCGGCAACGCCGTGTTGAGCGGCATCCCCGTGGAGCTCGCGGCGGTCTGACTGTGTTGTCAGTCAGCTGTACATCAGCGACCCCGGCGTGGTGAGCAACTCGCCGGTTTCGAGCCACGTCTTCAGGCCGGAGAGGATCATCGGCCAGCCGCCGTAGAGCTGGTCGTTCGCGCCTTCGCGCAACTCGTCGTGGGTCACGGTCAGGCGGCACGAGTCGCCGACGGGCTCGATCTCCCACGTGATCCTCGACGCGCCCTCGCGCTTCACCTCGTCGCTCCACAGCGCGGTCATGCTCTGGACCAGCCGGCGCGGAGGGTCGATCTCGAGATTCTCCCCCTCGCCGAGGAGACCGTCCGCACGCGGGCTGGACATCTCGAAGCGTGAGCCGGGCGTCCAGTCCGATTTGATCCGCATGCCGAAGTGGTACTTGCTCCTGATCTCGCTGTCGGTGATCGCTTCCCAGAGTCGCTCCGGGGTGGTGCGGATGTAGATCTCGAAGACCTTCTGCATGGGACTCTCCAGTCTGTGTTTCAGGTCGCTGAGCGCAGCCGCCCAGGGCTCGGCGTACTTGCTCACCCACCGGTCGTGGACGAGCCGGATGGGAACCGGGTTCAGGAAGTGGAGCTTCGCCCGGCCTTGGCGCCGGGTGACGACCAGGCCGGCCTCCTCGAGCTGCTTCAGGTGCTTCATCACGCCGAAGCGCGTCATCGAGAACTGCTCCTCGAGCGCACTCAACGTCTGTCCGTCCTCGCGGAAGAGCTCGTCGAGCAAGCTCCGCCGGGTCGGATCGGCCAGGGCTCTGAAGACCGCGTCCACGCCTCGACAATAGGTGACCATTTAGTCACATGTCAAGGTGCCGTTATTTGGTCTCCGTGTTCAGCGCGTCGAACATCTCGTGATCGACGAGATCGTCGTACTCCGGGTGACGCTCGATGTAGCTCTCGACGAACGGGCAGACGGGCACGATGCGCAGGCCGCGGCGGCGGATGTCGTCGAGCGCGCCGGACACCAGGATGCTGCCCAGACCTTGGCCTTCGTGCGCTTCGTCGACATCGGTGTGCACGAGGATCATCCGCCCGCCCCGCATGCTGTACTGCACGAAGCCGGCGACCTTCCCGTCGACGAGAACCTCGTATCGAAGGCGTTGGGGGTTGTCGCGCACTTCGTTCATGACGCGGCCGGGTTGCGAAGGCCCTGGGCGAAGTCGGCCATCCCGCGCAGGTACTGGTCGCAGTGTTGCGTCTTTCCGACGGCGATCGCCTTGGCGTCGATGCCGCCGGGGAACACCGCAGGGATGTAGTACTCGAAGCCCTCGCCGGCGATGGCGTCGGCAATGCCGGTTGCGCACTCGGCGGCGGGAACCTTGTCGACGTCGATGAGCGCGGGCTCGTTGTCGGGCTGATCCCAGATCTCGGTCTCGATCGGACCCGGGAGCACGAGCTTCACCTCTACGGGCGTGCCCGCGAGGTCGAGCAGCATCGCTTCCGCAAAGCCGCACATCGCGTACTTCGCCGCGTTGTATGCGGCCTCGTTCGCGATCGGGATGCGGCCGCCCATGCTCGAAACGAACACGATCTGGCCCCTTCCCCGATCGAGCATGCGCGGGAGCACCGCGAGTCCCATGCGGACCGGGGAGTGGAAGTCGACGTCCATCACGTGCTGTACGTCGTGCGGCGTGAGATCGGTGACGCGCGTGCGCTTTGGGATCGCGGCGTTGTTGACGAGCACGTCAAGACCCCCGAACGCGTCCCAGGCCTCGATCGCAACCTCTTCGGCGCGTTCGAGATCGCCGAGATCAGCGGCCCACAGCCGCGAATCCGGTGCGAACGCGTGGCACCGCTCGAGCACCTCGGCGAGGCGGTCGGCGCGGCGCGCGACGATTCCGACGGTCGCGCCCCGCTCCGCGAGGATCGGCGCGAGTGCCGCGCCGATACCCGACGACGCGCCGGTCACCAGGATGTTCGCCCCTGAGATCTTCACGCCGGCTCCTTTGCCTTTCCGGTCGATTCGTGTGCGGCCCAGGAGAAGATCCCCTTCGACATCGTCGACGCCTCGGCGCCGGCCCGGACGCCGAACACCTCCGCCCGAGCGGCGTGGACTCCGGCATCGTCGGGCGCGGCCTGTGCCGCCAACTCCGCGAGATGACCGGCGAGCCGTAGGTCGCCCGCAGCCGCGACTTCGAGCGCGCGTGCGGCCAGCCGGGACGGTCCTCCGGCGAGATCCGCAATCTCTCGCGCAAGCGCGCCGGCCGGCGCGGGCTTCAGGTGGGACGGATCGCCGTCGTACCAGCCGCCGTAGAGCCGCCAGAGGTTGCGTACGACGAACTCCGGCTCGTCGTACACGGCGTGCAGGTAGGGACGTTCGAGGAGATGGGCGGGCGCGCGCACCGTCTGGACGATGTCGTCGAGCCGCGCGCCCTCGTTCATCAGCGCCAGCGTTTGCTCGACGAGCGACTCGAGCAGCTCGGCGCCCTCGGTCAGCGCGCGTTGCACGCGAGCGGCACCGAGGATCGGCAGGCCGTGCCCAGGAAGCAGGACCTCCGGCTCGAGGGCCGCCATCTTGCGAAACGCGATCGCCCAGTCGCGTGCGTAGCGCTGGGCCTTCTGGGGATTGCCGCAGTTCGGCGAGGCCCAGATGAACATGTCGCCCGCGAACACGGTCCGACGCGCGGGCGACCACACCCAAGTCGCGTCGTCGGTCTCGCCCCGGTCGTGGTACAGCTCGAATGTCTCGCCCCCTACTGTCAACGAGAGCGTGTCGGAGTAGGTCTCGTCGGGCATGCGGTACTCCGTCGGCCAACGCAGGCCCGGCGCCTTGAACTGGCGCTGATTGATCACCGCGTTGTATCCCGCGGTCATCCGGTAGCGCTCGAATCGCTCGGCGATCGCGGTGTGCGCGATGACGCGGGGCGCGGGCCAGCCGTTGGTGCGCGCGTCCTCCTCGTAGAGGTCGACGCCGAACACGTGGTCGATGTGGCCGTGCGTGAAGACCGCAGTGTGGAGTGGACGGCTCGACCACGTGCGGATCGTGTCGTGCACCGATTTCGCATGGAAGACGCCGCTCGTGTCGACGATCACCAAGCCGTCGGCCGTGTCGACCGCCGCCGAGTTGGCGAAGGCATCGACGAACGCGAGACCAGGCTGGACCTCGGCCATCTGCCCGCTCGACGCGAAGGGGTGGTGGGCCTCGATCGGGAGCTCGCCGGTGAACAGCTTGTCGGCCAGCTCGAGCAGATCCATGGCCGGGAGCGTTCCACCTGGCGAACTCGGGCGAAAATCGGCCCCTTGCGACAAAAAAAGGAACGTGTTCCAATTCCGCCGTGGTCATCGCCGAGCCCGAGCCCGAACCTGCCGCCGAGGGGGCGCTGGCACGCAGCCAGGCCGCCCGGCGTCGCCGCGTTCTCGACGCAACGCTGCAGCTCGCGGCGGAGGGCGGTTTCGACGCGGTCCAGATGCGCGACGTCGCCGCCGCGGCCGACGTCGCGCTCGGGACCGTCTATCGCTACTTCGCGTCGAAGGAACGGTTGCTGCTCGAGGCGATGGCAGAGCAACAAGCCGATCTGCGGGCCTACCTCGACGTGCATCCGCCGCGCGAGGCCACGCCGGTCGCTCGGGTGGTGTCGGTGTTGCGGGGCGCAAACCGGTCGCTGCGTGAGTATCCCGACGTGACCGCCGCCATGGTGCGCTCGTTCGGGACCGCGCAGATCGAGAACGCCGACATCGTCCGCCGCGTCACCGAGATCATGACCGGCATCATCACGAGCGCGATCCACGCGCCCGAGCGCCGCCCGGCGACCGAGCGCGAGGTGCGGGTCGCGCGCATCCTGATGCAGGTGTGGCTCTCGTCGCTGAACGGTTGGGTGTGCGGCGTCGACGGGCCCGATCGGGTCGACGAAGACCTCGCGGCGGCCGCGGGGCTGTTGCTGAGCCCGCGGAACGACTGCTGAGGACCGATGCCGACCCGCCATTTCAACCTCGCCGATCTGTTCGAGCTCGCGGTCGACAAGGTGCCCGACCGCGTCGCCCTCGTCGATACGCGCCGCGAGGTGACGTACCGCGAGCTCGACGAGCGGGCCAACCGGCTGGCCCACACCCTCGCCGGCCTCGGCGTGCAGGCCGGCGACCACGTCGGCATCCTCGCGACGAATTGCATCGAGTGGGTCGAGTCGCTCTTCGCGATCTACAAGATCCGCGCGAGCGCAGTGAACATCAACTTCCGCTACGTCGAGGAGGAGCTGCGCTACCTCTTCGAGAACTCCGACGTCGTCGCCTGCATCTACCAGCGCGAGTACGGACCACTCGTTGCCGCGTCGCGATCTGCCCAGCCCCGCTTGCAGCATTTCGTCCGCATCGAATGGAACGATTCGACCGCCGACGATGCCGCCCTCGACCCGCTCGAGTTCGAGGCCGCGATGGCCGCAGGGTCACCGACGCGGGATTTCCCCGAGCGTTCGGACGACGACCTCTACCTGCTCTATACGGGCGGTACCACAGGTATGCCCAAGGGAGTGATGTGGCGCCAGGAGGACGTCTACTTCGCGCTCGGGGGCGGCATCGACGTCTTCACCAACGAGCGGGTGCCGGCGCCGGCGACCACGAGCGAGAAGATCGACGCATCGCAACCGCGTGGTCTCGTCTCGATCATCCTGCCGCCGTTCATGCACGGCGCCGGACAGTTCTCGCTGTACCGAACGCTCTTCGAAGGCAACACCGCGGTGATCCCGGCGCGATTCGACCCGGAAGAGGTGTGGCGAACCGTCGAGAAGTACGGCGTGAACGTCATGCAGGTCACGGGTGACGCGATGGCGCGCCCGCTCGCCGACACGCTCGAGCGCGTGCGAGGTCAGGTCGACGTCTCTTCCCTCGTTTCGTTCGGCAGCACGGCGGCGATCTTCTCGCAGACGGTGAAGGAACAGCTGCAAGCGCTGCTCCCCGAGTATCTCGTGATGACCGACGCGATCGGCTCCACCGAGACCGGGATGAACGGGATTCGTCTGGTGCAAAAGGGTGATGCGCCGAAGGAGGGCATCACGAGCGTGCAGGCCGCGGCAGATTCCGTGGTGCTCGGCGACGACTTCGAACCGGTCGCGCCGGGTTCCGGCGTCGTCGGATTGCTCGCGCGCGGCGGCAACATCCCGCTCGGCTACTACAACGATCCGGTGAAGACGGCGGAGACATTCGTCACCGACACCCAGGGTCGTCGTTGGTCCATCCCCGGCGACTTCGCGCGCGTCGAAGCCGACGGTCGCATCACGTTGCTCGGTCGCGGATCCGTCTCGATCAACTCGGGTGGCGAGAAGATCTATCCCGAGGAAGTCGAGGGCGCGCTGAAGTCGCACCCGGACGTGTACGACGTCCTGGTGGTCGGCGTGTCCGACGAGCGCTGGGGCGAACGCGTGTGCGCGTTGCTGCAACCTCGACCCGGGCGCGAGCCCGGACTCGAGGAGCTGCGCGAGCACTGCCGGAGCCGCATCGCCGGATACAAGATCCCGCGCCAGGTGCTGCTCGTCGATGAAGTTCCGCGGCTTCCGAACGGGAAACCCGACTACCGGTCGGCCAAGGAACAGGCGAAGGAACGCGCGCGCCGCGTCTGAGCGACCGCGTTGGTCTACGGTGCACCGGTTCGATCCTGCTCAACCCGCGGGTCCGACGACCGATCGGAATGTCGCAATGACCTCTCGCCGTCTTCACTGCATCGCTGCGCTCACTGCTGTCCTGTTCACCGTCGCGCCGCTTGCTGCGTCCGTCGCGACCGCGAGCGATGCCGCGGCCGACACGACGACCCACACACCGGTGATGGGACCGAGCCTGTTGACGGCCAGTCAACTGGCGGCCTGGTACTTCCGGCACAGCGGGGTCACGCCGCAGATCCCGGCCTTCAGCGGGCACGCCGCCGGCGATGTCCAGGCGCTCGCGCAGGTGTTCATCGACGACGGAAGAGCCGAAGGCGTTCGCGGCGACATGGCATTCGTGCAGTCGCAGCTCGAGACCGGTTGGCTCGGATTCGCCGGTTCACAGATCCCGCCCGACGCGTACAACTACGCCGGCATCTACGCGTTCGACGGACGTACTGGTCTCACGACGTGCGCGCACGGCGACTCCGCGCCGAGCCGGTGCATGGGATCGCCGCAGCGCGGAGTCCTCGTGCAGATCCAACTCCTGCGCAGCTACGCCGATCCCGCGGCGACGAGGGCCCCGAATCGGCTGATCTCCGCGCCGTCGGATCGAGCCGGAATGGCGCCGCTGTGGGAGTACTTCGGTGGTCACGACTGCCCGTGCGGCAAGCTGATCTGGGCCTCGGCCAACGGCTACGGCCTGCGCATCATCCAGATGTACTCGCAGGCGCTCGTCGAGAGCGGCATGGCGGGCGCATGCATCGCGTACGCGCCGCAGGTCGCCGGACCGACCTCCGGTACCGGATACTGGGACGTGACGAAGGACTCCGTCGTCCACTCGTTCGGCGACGCGAGGTTCCTCGGCGATACACGCAACATCAGGCTGAACGCACCACTCACCGGTGGTGAGTCGGTCGCGGGCGGGAGCGGGTACTGGCTGCTCGCGCGGGACGGCGGCGTCTTCTCGTACGGCGGGGCGCGCTTCTACGGCTCGACCGGCGGCTTCCGCCTCAACAAGCCGGTCAACGGGATGGAACGCACGAACAAGAGCGGCGGTTACTGGCTCGTCGCCGACGACGGCGGGATCTTCTCCTTCGGGAACGCGCGCTTCTTCGGCTCCATGGGCGGTTCCCACCTCAACCAGCCCGTGCTCGGCATGGAGCGGACGCCGAGCGGAAACGGCTACTGGCTGTTCGCCTCCGACGGCGGCATCTTCAGCTACGGCGATGCGCGGTTCTTCGGCTCGCTCGGCGGGGCGAAGCTCTCGTACCCGGTCGTATCGATGCAGCGCACGGCGACCGGCAACGGCTACTGGATGATGACGCTCGACGGGCGCGTGTTCCGCTTCGGCGACGCGCGCGGCTACGGCGACATCGGACGCTGCACGAACTACTTCGGCGCGGCGCGGATGCTCGTCACTCCCGACGGCGGGGGCTACTGGATCGCGACCAACAACGGCAACATCGTCGCCTTCGGCGATGCCAAGTACCTCGGTTTCCCCGCGACCGTCGGCGCAACCACAATCGCCCTGCTCGCATCGAAGTGACGCGGTAGTCTCGACCCGACAACACCCACGGGGAGCTCGGGGGACACCGGGCTGAGAGGGTGGCACGCGCACGACGCGCCCCGCCGCCGACCCCTCGAACCTGCACCGGGTAATTCCGGCGGAGGGAGGGATGCGCGTGACACGCGCCGCCATCGTGCTCGCGGGAGGCGATCCCGTCGAGCCCACACTGCGAAGGTTGTTGGGCGACGAGGCCGTCGTCGTTGCCGCCGACTCGGGTCTGCATCAAGCCGAACTGCTCGGGTTGCGGATCGACTTCGTCGTCGGCGATCTCGATTCGGCCGATCCGGCCGCGGTCGAACGGGCCCGCGCCGCGGGTGCGGTTGTCGAGCGCCATCCGGTCGACAAGGACGCCACCGACCTCGAGCTCGCACTCGACGTGGCGCGTGAGCGGGGCGCGCGGCGCATCACCGTGGTCGGGGGCGCGGGCGGCCGGCTCGATCACTTTCTCGCCAACGTCGCGTTGCTGGCCTCTCCTCGATTCGCCGATCTCGAGATCGATGCCCGGCTCGGCGAGGCGTATGTGGTGGTGGTGCAGGGCGGCCGGCGGCCGCACGTGCTGACGGGCACGGCGGGCTCCATCGTCACGCTGCTCCCGGCGGGTGGTGACGCGTGCGGCATCACGACGGAGGGGCTGCAGTACCGGCTGCACGGCGAGACCCTGGGGCGCGGGACGACGCGCGGAGTGAGCAACGTGCTCGTCCGTGAAGAGGGCTCGGTCGTGCTCGACGAGGGGACGTTGCTCGTGATCCAAGCCTTCGGAGGTGCGCAGTGAAGCGTGTGCTCGCCGCGGTCACGGCCGCTGTCATACTCGCGACTGCGTGCAGCAGCAGTGCCAAGCACGCAGCAGGGTCGGGGACGTCGTCGACGGTCGCGCCTCGGATCACCACGGTAACGTTGCTCACGCACAGCTCGTTCGCCGTGTCGAAGCCAGTGCTCGCCGATTTCACGAGACAGACGGGCTACAAGCTCAAGATTTTGCAGCCGAGCGACGCGGGCGTGATGGTCAACGAGGCGATCCTCCGCAAGAAGAATCCCGTCGCCGACGCCTTGTTCGGTGTCGACAACTCGTTCCTCACGCGTGCGCTCGACGCCGGGATCTTCGATGAGTACGTCCCTCGTGGCGCTTTGGCCCGTCCGCCGTCGAAGCTGCAGGCCGACTCGAGGTTTCGCGTGACCGCGATCGACGTGAGCAATGTGTGCGTCGACACGGACACGTCGTGGTTCGGTCACGACGGTCGACCGCCGGCGCCCGCGTCGCTCGCCGACCTGATCACCCCGCGCTACAAGAACCTGATGGTGGTCGAGAACGCGTCGACGTCGTCGCCGGGGCTTGCCTTCCTGCTCGCGACGATCGCCGCGAAGGGCGAGACCGGTTGGCAGGCGTACTGGAGCGCGCTGCGCAAGAACGGCGTGCGGGTCGACGACGACTGGACGCAGGCGTACCAGAACGACTTCACCGCGGGCGGCGCGAAGGGCGACCGGCCGATCGTCGTGTCGTACGGCTCCGATCCGGCCGCCGACGTCCTGGGCTCGAGTCCGCACCGGGACACACCGAACGTCGGTGTCATCGCGTCGACGTGCTTCCGCCAGATCGAGTACGCAGGCGTGTTGCACGGCGCACGCAACGTGCCCGGCGCGCAGGCACTCCTCGACTTCATGATGACGCGCCGGTTCCAGGAGGACATGCCCCTCCAGATGTACGTGAATCCGGTCGTGCCCGGCGCCAAGCTTCCCGCGGTGTTCACCAAGTGGGCGGTCGATCCGCCGCACCCGTACTCGATCGATCCCGCGACGATCTCGGCGAAGCGCAACGACTGGATCAAGGAGTGGACCGACCTCGTGGTGCACTGATGCGCGCCGGTCGCGCCGCGCGCATCACACGGGTCGCCGTCCCGGTCGGCTTCCTCGCGCTGTTCTTCGGGTGGCCGCTCGGGGCGATCTTCGCCCACTCACTGCGCGCCGGCGCGCTCGTCGACGTCGCCACCGACCCCTTCCTGCGGCGTGTCGCGTGGTTCACGCTGTGGCAGGCGGTGCTGTCGACGATCTTGACGCTGGTTGCCGGGCTGCCGGCCGCCTACGTCGTCGCGCGCTACGAGTTTCCGGGGCGGCGGCTGTTCCGGGCGTTCGTCACCGTGCCGTTCGTGTTGCCGACGGTGGTGGTCGCGACCGCGTTCCTCTCGTTGTTGGGGTCGGGTGGCCCGCTCTCCTTCCTGCACTGGCGGCCCGGCGTCGCCCCCATGCTCATCGCGCACGTGTTCTTCAACGTTGCCGTGGTGGTGCGAACCGTCGGCGGGTTCTGGGCGAACCTCGATCCCCGTCGGGAGGAGGCGGCACGCATGCTCGGCGCCTCGCGCCGGCGAGCGTTCTGGC
>JAUZEM010000569.1 GCA_030839005.1 Actinomycetota bacterium
GCGGCGGGTCGTGGTCATCCGTCGGATTCTCGCGGCGAGCGCGGCCGCAGTCGTCGTCCTGGGGATTACCGCCGGCGCGTTCGCCGCTACGTCCACGAAGGATCGACGCCGGGTATCCGTTGTCGGATCCGCGACAACAACCACAACGACGACGCCACCGGGGTGCACACACCTCCCGACCGAGCGGGTGAGTAGGTCGTATTACGGACTGAAGGCGCCGGACGGCCCGAGCATCGACTTCCTCCACTCGGGCGGGCTCTCGCCAGTCATCGACAGCCGCGGTAATAGGGCCCATAGCGAGGGGTTGGAGGTCCAAAGAACCGGCCCCGACGGGACGGTCACGCTGACACTGGGCGCCAACGCCACCGTCAAGCTGAACGGGTTCGGCGACTTCGACGGCGACGGCCGCGGCGATCTCCTGATCGTCACAATCGCGGAGGACGGCATCTACCGGTACTACATCGTTCTGGGCACTGTCGGCGCCGGCACATACGCACCGGCCGCGGTCGGTGTGCTCGTGGACCCTCATTACGAGCCGGGTGATTTCGGCGCAGAGCCGGCATCCGTCGGTGACCAGAACGGCGACGGTGCCGACGACGTCAGCCTCGGTCAGAGGCTGTACTCCGGTCGACAGCTCGCGGCGCTTCCCGCGGGCGGCGCGCTTCCTCCACCGTTCCGGACCCTACCGTCGCCGTACGTCGGCCTCTTGCAACTCGGTGCGAACGGTCCGGCCTCATTCGTGTTACCCGCCTCTTCCAGCCTCGAGGTGCTCGACGGCCGTTCAGATCGGCTCCTGCTCGACGCCGGCGACCTGACGGAAGCGCTCAGAAACGGGGCCCGAGCCGGGGGATGGCTCGTGGACGGCAAGCACATCGTGAACTACGAATACTCCACGCGAGGGGGCGGCTTCGAATGGCGCTGGAACCTCGACGCGCCATGCGGAACCTGATGACCCGAAAATCGCTGACGCGACTCGGCCAACGTGAACCACGCATCGTCGCCTACATGCAAGGCCGTCTCGGAGCGAGCATGATGCGGGGCGTCAGGGACGGATGCGGCCGATGAAACGGCGTGGGCTCGTAGGACGGCTCAGTCGTCACGATCGCAGTTGACGATTCCAGCGTCCTGTGCTGAGCAATCACGCATAACTCGATCCGGGTGCCTCCGGCGGGTGACGCCTCTGTCGTCATGAGGGTGCGAATGGAAGGTCGTTGGGTCGATCGGAGCTCCCCTCCCCACCCTCCTCGGTAGAGCGGGCAATATGGGCGCGTGCGTGCCGCCCGTCGCTACGCCGTAGCTGTGATATCGCTGGCCCTACTCGCAGCGTGCAGCAGCGGTGGCTCAAAGGCAGCCCGTGCAAATGCGCGACCCGCTCCGCCGCGCACGATTGCGCGACCCGCTTCGACGGGCACGATTACGGGTCGCTACTACGCCGAGGGCGGACCTCAAGGGGTCGCCAACGGTCCGCACCCGATCGCCGGAACGATCACCGTTACCAACACCCTGACCAACACCGTGTACCACGCCACAGAGAATCGAGGCGGGTACTTCAGGCTCACCGTCCCGGTCGGTTCGTATCAACTCGTGGCTCGTGCCCCGACGATCGCATTCCCGTTGACCAAGAACGCGGCGGTGACACCGACGGCAATCGTGAACGTGGATCTCGGCATCCACATGACCTAACTCGCGCACGTGCCGTCGACGCGACGAATGCCGGTGACTTGGGGCGAGTTTGATCGGGGAGTCGCGCGAGTGGGGCCGACCGCCGATCTGCTGACCTACCCCCGGTCGAGCGGGCATTATGGGTCGGTGGCTCGCCTCTTGTCGTGGCATCGTGCGAGTTGGTGGTCGCCGCGTGCAGTCACGGGAGCAGGCTCGCGAAACATCCTCCTTCAACGAGCACTCCGGGTCACGCGACCGCATCGGCGACCACGACGACCCCCGTCGATCCGGTCCGGGTGGCCCGCGCGCTCCGAAGCGACCCTCGCGAACGGGCGCGTGCTGAGGCCGTGTGTCGTGCCGCATTCGGCAAACGATTCCTGAACGCCGCGCCGGGGACGGTGGCTGAGGCTCGCGTCTGGGAAACCGAAAACGGGCATCTGGTCGATGCCTTTGCCGGTGCTTCTCCACGCGCCGTGACCGCGTGGTGTTGGGTGAACAAACCCGCCTTCTACTTGGACTACGCGGTCCGGTCCGGTTCCCAACCCGTGCTGATCGGCGGGATTGGTGGCGACATCGCCAGGGCACCCAAACCGGGACCGCCCGTGTCCGAGTAAACGTGGCTGCGCCATATCTGCCGTTCGGCGCTCGCCGTAACCGCTCCCGATCGGGCAATCTGTGCGCGTGTCGGAATCGCTTCAGGTGTATCCGGTAACAGCAGATCGGTGGCGGGATCTGGTTGAGTTGTTCGAGCGTCCGGGGGCCCGCGGCGGGACGCCGGACGGGCGCGTCGTGCTGGTGCATGTGGTGGCGACAACGGACCGGAGACACGGCCAAGAACAAGAAGGCGATGCGTGCGCTCGTGCGGGATGGCGACGAGCCTGGGCTCCTTGCTTGTGCAGATGGTGTTCCTGTGGGATGGGTGTCGGTCGGCAGACGTGAGCAGTTCGGCCAACTGATGCGTTCCCCGCAGTACAAGCCCCACGACGAAGAGCCAAACGTATTCGCGATCGTTTGCTTCTACGTCGACCCGAAGGCGAAGGGATCAGGTGTCGCGAGCGCGCTCCTGGACGCCGCGATTGTGTGGGCGCGACGAC
>JAUZEM010000005.1 GCA_030839005.1 Actinomycetota bacterium
CAGCAGCGGGTGGCGGGCGACCCGCGACGCCCCTGGGACGACGGGATACCGGTCACCGAACGTCTCCACGTGCAACACCACCGGGTCCGGGCCGGCGGTCGCGACGATCGAGACCGCGATTCCGGGGGTCACTGCGATATTCAAGACCCGTCCCGGCCCGCCGAACCACGTATCGGTCCACCCACCGATGTCGCAGATCCGCACAGGAACCGACGCCTCGATCACCAGTCAGCACCCCACTGTGTTCGTCAAGGAGAACGAGGTCGGTGAACAACACCGATGTCGAGCTCCGCCCCGTTTTCCTGCGCGTCGCTCACATAACACAATCACCCGAGGATCGCACGCGTTGAGGACCCGTCGTAGTGTGACCGATGCGTATGGGACTACCTGATCTTCCCGAGGGCCCTGTGACCCTCTTGTTCACGGACATTGAAGGTTCGACCGCGCTGCGGACGACGCTCGGTGACGCACACGCGGACGACCTCTTTCGCGAGCACGACGAGCTCATCCGGCAGCAGATCGAGGAGAACAAGGGCCAGGATCAAAAGGCGGCGCTCGGCGACGGCTTTCTCGCGGTGTTCGTGTCGACCCGCCGCGCGTTGACGTGCGCGATCGGCATTCAACGTGCGCTCGACTCGTTCAATTTGAATCGTGTGGGGATGCCGTTGCGCGTGCGCATCGGCTTGAACACAGGCGAGGTCGCGTGGCAAGGCGACCAGCTCTCGGGCGAGTCGGTGCACGCGGCGGCGCGGGTCTGCGCGGCGGCTACGGGCGGGCAGATCCTGGTGTCGGATGTGACGCGCCAGCTGGCGGGAACGGTCGCCGACGTGACTTTCCACGACACGGGTGAGCATCAGCTCAAGGGCTTCCCCGAGCCGTGGCGTCTGTGGGAGGTCGTGTGGGTCCGGGAGACCACCCAGCTTGCGCAGCAGGTATTCGTAGGGCGTGACGCCGAGATGGCGACGCTGCGATCCAAGCTCGTGGCCGCGCTCGAAGGCAGCGGTGGTCTCGTGCTCATCGGCGGCGAGCCCGGCGTCGGGAAGACCACGCTCGTACGCCAACTGATCCGCGAGGCCGAGCAGCGGGGCGCGCTCGCAGTCTTTGGTCGCTGCTACGAGTCGGAGGGCACGGTTCCGTACTCGCCGTTCGTCGAAATGGTCGAGCAAGCGTTGTCGATCATGCCGCCGGAGATCGTGCGCGAAGACCTGGGAGAGGACGCGCCGGAGGTCGCGCGGATGGTCCCCGAGCTGCGGCGCCGATTCCCCGACATCAGCGAGCCGCTCGACCTGCCACCCGAACAACAGCGGCGCTATTTCTTCAACGCCGTCACTTCGTTCGTCGCGCGGGGCTCGCAGCGGTTCCCGTTGATGCTCGTAATCGACGACGTCCACTGGGCCGACGAACCGACCTTGCTCCTTCTCGAACACATGGCTGCACTCATGCCGGAACTACGAGTGCTCGGCGTCGGCACCTACCGCGATGTCGAGCTCGAAGTCGCGCGCCCGCTCGCGGCGACACTCGAACGGCTCGTGCGCGCGCGCACCATGGAACGCTTGTCGGTGAAGCGCTTCGACCGCACCGGCGTCGCGGTGATGCTCGAGGCCCTCGCGGGCAAGCCCGCGCCGGACTCGATCGTCGGCGCCGTCTTCGAGGAGACCGAGGGAAACCCGTTCTTCGTCGAGGAGGTCTTCTGGCATCTCGTCGAGGAAGGCAAGATCTTCGACGACGCCGGAGAGTTCCGCGTCGACATCACCGTCGACGAGCTCGACGTGCCCGAGAGCGTACGGCTCGTGGTCGGGCGGCGACTCGAGCGGCTCGGCACCGATGCGCAAAAGGTCCTCGCCGCCGGCGCGGTGGTGGGGCGGGGTTTTCCCTTCGCGCTGCTCGAGGCGATCACCGACACGGACGCCGAACGATTGCTGGACATCGTCGAGGAAGCAGAAGCGGCCAAGGTCATCGTGCCCGAACAGCGGGACGGCCAAGTGCACTACTCGTTCGCGCACGAGCTGATCCGTCAAACCCTTCTCTCCGGTCTCTCCCTGCTGCGTCGGCAACGCCTGCATCTCACGATCGCCGACGCCATCGAGCGAACCGACAAGACCGCCGCCGCCATGCGTCCGTCGGAGATCGCCAACCACCTCCTGCAGGCCGGCGCGGGCGCAGACTCCGAGCGCACGCTCGGGTACCTCGAACACACCGCCGACCGCGCCATGGAGGCCGCCGCGTTCGAAGAGGCCTTGCGCGCGATCGACGACGCCTTGTCGCTCGTTGACGACGACGAAGGCCGACGGGCCAAGCTGCTCGAGCGCAAGGGATGGACCGTTCGCGCCCTCGGCGACTTCGAGGGATGCATCGCAATCTGGAACGACGTTCTCCCCATCTACCAGCAGATCGGAGAAGTCGACGCGGCAGCCCGGCTGTGCTGGGAGACGGGCTACCAGTTGATCTGGCTGGACCGCTTCGCCGAGGCGTTCGCGGCATACACGCGAGGCGTCGAGCTACTCGGTGATCACCGAAGCCCGACCCTCGCCACGCTCGTCGGCGCCACCGGCGCCCTCTTCGGTCTCGCGGGGTCCGTCGACCAGGCCGACGCGCAGTTCACCGACGCGACCGCGATCGCGCACGAGTTCGCCGACGACCTCGCGCTCGGGCGCATCGAGTGGGGCCGCACCATGTCGAACTGGTCGCATCTACGCGTGGCCGATGCCATCGACAGCGGCCGAGCCTCGATCGAGCACCTGCGGCGCGCGCAGCATCCCTGGACGTTGGTCGACGCCCTCGCCTGGACCGCGTTTCCACTTACCTACAGCGGCTCGCGCGAAGAAGGACGGCGATTGTCCGAGGAAGCGGCGGAAATCGGAAGAAAGATCGGGCATCTCGGCGGGGAATTCCTCGGCCGGCGAGGCTTGCAGCTCGCAGCGAACGTCGGCGGCGTCGATCTGGAAACGATGGAGCGCGGTGCGCGCGAAGACCTCGAGAACTTCGAGAGCATCCGGTCGCCCTGGGGTTCGATGTCATACGCGTGGGTCTCCACCGTTCTCACCCTGCGCGGCGATCTCGAGGAATCACTCCAGTACGCCGAACAGGCCATCAACCTCGAACCCGCGTCGGCCTGGACCGGCCTCGGTTGGGCGGCCAAGTTCGTGAACCGCGCGATGGCCGGCGAGCTCGAGACGTGCCGGACCATGCTGGCGGACGATCGTGGTCTCTTTCCCCAACCCGGAGAGGGCGCGACGATCGGTCGAACGATGATGCTGCACGCCGCGGCGCAAGGCTGCGCCATCGTTGGCCTGACCGAGGACGCCGCCGCGCTCTATCCGTTCGTGGCGGAACGCGTTGACGTGATGCCCATGGGCAACGCCTTCGACCTGACCCTCGTCCACCGGATCGCCGGCATGGCCGCCGCCGCCGCCCGCCGATGGGGCGAAGCGCAAGAACACTTCGAGCACGCACGCCGTCAAGTGGTCGAACTCCCGAACCGACTGGACCACCCGCACGTTCTCCATTGGCACGCCAAGATGCTCCTCGACCGGGGCAACGCCGGCGATCACGAACGAGCGCAGACGATGCTCGTCGAAGCCCTCGACGAGTACCGAGGGTCCGGTATGCCCCTCCACGCCGCCATGGTCGAGGTCCTGCTGGCGTAGGCCCAGGTGCGTTCGGCGGACGCTTGGCTCAGGGTCCCGTTGGGGTTGCCGATATACCAGGCGAATGGCCTCCCGCCCCCGTCGACTGGCAAACCTCGCGCGTTCGGAGCCCCGCGTGCGACCTTCCGGTAGATACGCGGCCGCGGCTTGCCTTGCATCGGTGCTGATGACGGCGGTCGTGCTCACGGCATCGCCGGCCGAGTCGGCGACCACCGTGACGAACGCGTCGCTGCGGGCGGACCAGAGCTGGACCGCAACCGGCGTCGTCCTGCATCCGGGCGATTCGGTCACGATCAGCGGGACGGGACTGATGCATTTCGGTCCCGCGCCCATCGACCGCGTACCGCCCCAGGGCGTCGGACGACGATGCACGGTGCCAATTCGCGGGACGCGTTGGCCTGCACCCGACCTCAGTTGTTGGTCATTGATCGGACGAATCGGCTCGTCGACTCCGTTCGAGGTCGGAACCCGAACGACACTGAGGGTCCGCACTGCCGGGGAGCTTTCACTCGGCATCAACGACGACAACCTCCGCGACAACGCGGCCGCTTGGTCTGTTGTGGTGAAGGTTCTGCCGGCCACAAACAGCGGGTCAACGACTCCAGTTGCCGGCGTCAAGAAGGAAACGAGCAAGTCGTCAGGCTTCTTGGTCGTCGCGGTCATCGCGCTCGTCGCGGTCGCGGCGCTCGTCGGGATCTTGGCGGTGATCGCCGCCCGGCGCCGTCGCACCCCGACGCGACCGTCGCGAACAACACCGGAACCGGCGGTCGTCGACGCGGACGCGGTCGAGCCGATTCCCAGTTTCTCGGTGCCGGACGTTCCAGCCGCTGACCTCGACACCGCCAAGGGCAACATCTTCGAAGTCGCGTTCGCCGACCAAGAGTCATTGGGCGTGAGTTATGGCTACTTCCCCCAAGGCACGGTCGTGCAATGCCGGGTGATGCACAACTCGACAACCGCCGCTACCGGTGAGTTCGTAACGAACGGCGGCGGTACCACGCCGCAGTACGTCACGGTGCCTCTGGGTACACAAGTCACGTCGGCTCTCGATGGCGTCAAAGTCCAGTTCAGCTGGACCATCGGTGACCTCCTCGAGTATTCGGTGACACGCGACCCCCGCGCCTGACCGCGTCGAACGCTTGACGATCGTCTACCGCCTCACGCGAGAGTCTTCGGAATCAGACCGTTCTCGAGCGCTTCACGGCCTAGGTCGTCGCGGAAGTCCGGATGGGCGATCGAGATCATCGCTTTGGCCCGCTCGGGAACGGACTTGCCTTTGAGGTTGACCATGCCGAACTCGGTCACGACGTACATCATGTCGCTGCGCGGATCGGTGGCGATGTTTCCCGGCGTCAGGCTCAACACGATTCGGCTCTTACGCACACCCGTGCGTTCGTAGGTCGACGACATGCAAATGAAGGACTTCCCACCGTTCGACGCGTAGGCACCGCGGACGAACTGCAGTTGACCACCGGTGCCGCTGATGTGACGGTGACCGCTCGACTCGCTCGCGGCTTGGCCTTGGAGATCCATCTGGGTCGTATTGTTGATCGCCGTCAGGCGGTCGTTTTGCATGATGATGTGCGGCAGGTTCGTCAACTCGACCGGTTGACACGAAATATCCGGGTTGCGGTCGATCGCTTCGTACAGTGTCCGCGAACCCAGACCGAAGCTGCACACGATCTTGCCTGGATGCGAGGTCTTCGCCGCGCCGGTCACGACACCGGCCTGGTAGAGATCGATGATCCCGTCGGTGAGCATCTCGGTGGCCACGCCGAGGTTGCGCACACCGCTCTCCAACAGCAACGAGCACACGGCGTTCGGCATCGCTCCGATACCGATCTGCAGGCACGCGCCGTCTTCGATCTCTCCTGCAATGAGTCGTGCGACGGCACGATCGGCATCAGTGGGTGCGAGGTTCGGCAACTCCGGCGTGGGTTGACCGTCGCCGTCGATGACGTAGTCGACCTCGCTCACATGTAGACCGTTGTCCACGCCGTGCACATGCGGCAGCGTGCTGCTCACCTCGACGACGACGACCTTGGCCCGAGAAGCGATCGCCCGATGCCAGAGATTGGCGGGACCGAAGTTGAAGTAACCGTCGGCGTCCATCGGACAGGTCTTGATCACCATCATGTCGGGCGGGTCGATGAACCGGCGGTAGTAGTCGCTGATCTCGCCGAGGTTGCAGGGGATGTAGTTCTGTAGTCCCGCGTCGCCCTTCTTGCGGTCGTACGCGCCGAAGTGCCAGTTGAGATAGTTGAAGTGCTCACGGCCGG
>JAUZEM010000114.1 GCA_030839005.1 Actinomycetota bacterium
CGGCGCCGATGTGATCCGCGTAAACCGCGAACGGTCGCTCGACGTTGGCGAGATCGTGCTGCACGACCCGAATCGTCGCGAGCTCGAGGTCGGAGAGGTCGGGCGCGGGCATCTCGGCCTTGCGCTCGGGCCGCTCGTGCTCGAGCACGGTCACCTTCGCGTCGGCTGCTGTCTTCCCGGTCATGTCGAGCTTGACACCGATCTTGTACAGCTTGATCGTCGGCAATGTGCGGGTGACCAGCGAGCCCGACTCGCGGTGTAGCACGTCGATGTGCTCGTCGAGAGAATCGCCGGGCGGAACCGCGACGGTGTACCAGAGGTTGTAGACGTGGTTGCGCTTGTAGTTGTGACTGACGCCCGGGTGCTCGCTGATCACGGCGGCCGCGTCGTCGATGCGCTCGGGGTCGACCTTGGCGGCGACCAGCGCGGACGAGTAACCGAGTGCACGCGTGTCGAAGATCGCCGAGAGCTGGCGGAGCACTCCGACCTCTTTCACCTTCGCGACCCGGGCTCGGACAGTCGGTTCGTCGATGCCGAGGCGGTCGGCCAGCGTGGCGAACGGACGGGTGTCCAAGGGGAAGTCCCACTGGACGGCGTTCAGGAGCTCGCGGTCGAGATCGTCCAGCTCGTCTGCTTCCGTCACCTGCGTCGGCTCCCTCGCCGGTGCGCCCTGCGCGCACCCGTCTCCCGGTCCCGACCGGGTCGGCCGGGGCGAGCACCCATGCTCGCGCGTTCGGGTTGCAAGCGGAGACTCAGCCGTTCGTTGCGCCGAGCTGGACCCTGACCTCGAGCGCCTTCTTTCCTCGGTGCACTGCCATCACCACGGCGCGGCCGGGGTCGAGCCCTCGCACGAGTGCCGTCAGGTCCCGGACCGACTCGACCACGCGACCGTTGATCGATTCGACGAGATCGTGGACGTGCGCACCGGCGCGCGCGGCGGGACCGTCGTCCGTCATCTGGACGATCATCGGTCCGAGAGGCGTGTCGGCGCCGCGGACGCCCAACGTCCCGTGCTGCGCAACGCCGGTCGCGTCGAGCTGTCGCGCGACCGCGACCGCCACATTGATCGGGACCGCATAGGACGTCGCGCTCCCGTTGACGTGACCGAGGACGATGCCCGCCACCGAGCCTGATGCGTCGACGAGAGCACCACCCACCACGGCCGCGGTGCTGGCCGCGTAGGTCTCGAGCAGACCGCCCGTAGCCGGACCGAGATCGCTCACGACCAACGCGTCGTTCGACGACGCCATCCCGGCGCTCATCCACGGCGCTGTCGTTCGGGCCGCAGGCGCGCCGAGCAGCCAAACGGCCGAGCCGGTCGACGGTGCACGTTCGGCGAGCTGCGCGGCGGGGACGTCCGCCTCGTCCTGCAGGTCGAGGAGAACGAGATCGGTCACCAGATCGCGTCCGGTGACGCGGGCCGGGTGTTGACGACCGTCCGCGGTCACGACCTGAACGGTGCTCGCCGTCCCGACGACGCGCGCGCTCGTCAGCAGCTGCCCGCCGTGGCGCACGCATACACCGGAGCCGCGGCGCGTGCCCTGTGCGTCGCGCGCGAGCACCGCGACCACCGACGGGCCCAGGCGGGCGAGCGTGTCGGTTGCGGTGGGCGTCCGGGTGGTCGTCGCATTCTCGGCCGGAGAGGGCGAATCCGCCCCGGAGGACGATCGATCGAACGATCCAACGACGGCCAGGACGGCCACGGTGAGCAGAGCGCCGGCCGCGCCCGCGAGCACCGGGGCGAGCCACGGCAAGGTTCGGTGACGGGCTCCGACGCCGGCCGGCTCGACACTGCCGCCGAGGATGGAAAGCTCGGTCGGGTGGAGCCACAGTCGGTCGAGTGGGTCGGGGAGCGGACCACGGGCACCCGCGTGCTCGTCCTCGGGATCGTCGTCGAATCCCTCGGGGTGCTCGTCGGGGGGCTCGTCGTCGCGGCCGTCGCCTTGCCCCATCGCCGTGCGAGTGTACCGACGTCCGTGCCGGGCGCGACCGCGGGCAAGCGTGCGACCAGGGTCGTTCCGTAGACTGGTCGCCGTGCTCCGGCCGATCCCCGACGCGCGCGACTGGGTCGCGCTCACCGACGAACCCTTGCCGGCCGAAACGGCGGCGCGTTGGGCGACAGTCCCGTCGGCAGGGGCCGTCGTGACCTTCACCGGCGTCGTGCGCGATCACGCGGAGGGTCGCCCCGGCGTCGTTGCGATGTCCTATGAGGCCTACGAGGGCCCGGCGGTGCGGGCGCTGACCGACATCGCGGCCGAGATACGGCGTCGTTGGCCCGACGTCGCGCGCGTCGCGCTCCTTCACCGCGTCGGCGATCTGCGGCTCTCGGAGGCGTCCGTGCTCGTGGTCGTGTCGGCGCCGCATCGCGGCGTCGCTTTCGAGGCCGCGGAATTCGCGATCGATTCGTTGAAGCGATCAGCACCGATCTGGAAGCAGGAACACTGGTCGGGCGGCTCCGACTGGGCGGTCGAGCAGCACACGATCCGTTCGGCGACCAGCGCGGCGACCAGCGCGGCCGGTCCGGCGGCGTCGGAGCGCTGAGTGGGATTCCTGCTGATCGCCGTCGTCGGAAGCGTCGTGGGTATCGCCATCGTGCTGCTCCGCAACCGGCGCCCGAACTCCATGGAACACAGCATCGACGAGTTCGAGCGCAACTTGCGAGCGCTCAAGCCCGACGGGCCGTCGCGCCGCCGCCGGTCGGAGTGAGAGGCGAGCTCAGCTGCCGCGCGACCTCGCGATCGATCTCGGCACGGCCAACACCCTCGTCTACGCGCGCGGGAACGGCATCATCCTCAACGAGCCGACCGTAATCGCGCTGAACAGTCGCACGCAGGACGTGCTCGCGATGGGGCAAGAGGCGTGGCAGATGATCGGGCGGACGCCGGGCTACATCGTGGCCGTACGACCGTTGCGCGGGGGCGCCA
>JAUZEM010000131.1 GCA_030839005.1 Actinomycetota bacterium
GGCATCGGTCGCGAGCTCGGCGACTACGGCTACAACGAGTACCGCCAAATCAAGCACGTGTGGCAGAACACGGCCACCGATCGCAGCGGCTACCTGCACTTCGCGGCCCTTTCGGGGAACATTTGAAAGTGACCGGCACCGCCGCGGCTGCGCGCGTCGTCGAACGGGCGAGGCGCGATCGCCGCGGCGCGCTGGTCTTCACGATCGGTACCGGCTGTTGCGAGTCGACCGCGCCGTTTCTCTACGAGGACTTCTGGCCCGGGCCCGACAGCGAAGCCGTCGGTGACATCGCGGGCGTCCTCGTGTACGCGCCCGAATACCTGCGCATCCTGTATCCCGGTGATGAAGGTGTGACCGTCGACGTCGAGGAAGGCTCGATGGCCGAGTCGATGTCGATCGAGACGGAGTACGGATGCCGGTTCATCTTGCGCGATCCCGCCGGCGCCCCGATGGAGCGACAAGAACAGCAAGTCTGTGATGTCCCTGAGTCGGTGTCGGCTCTTCGCACGCGGGGACCACAGGAATTGCCGGAGGCCCTGCTCCGCGCGCGGATGCGGTAGGCGGCGGATTCGGATGCGATAGGCCCATCGGGTCCGCCCTACGGTTGCCGGTCGTAGCCCCGCTGCCGATGGAGAAGCAGTGACCGACGCAACCGACGCGCTTTTGGTGGCCGAACACGTTCGCAAGACGTACCACACCGGCGCAGAGGAGGTCGAGGCCCTGCGCGATGTCGACCTCGTCGTGCGCGAAGGCGAATTCGTGTCGATCATGGGTCCCTCCGGCTCGGGCAAGACGACCCTTCTCAACTGCTGCTCCGGTCTCGACGAGATCGACGGCGGGCGAGTGATGCTCGACGGCGTCGATCTGCACGCGCTGTCGGACGCGCGGCGTACTGCGAACCGCGCATCGTCGATGGGCTTCATCTTCCAGGCGTACAACTTGATTCCCGTGTTCAGTGCCGTCGAGAACGCCGAGCTCCCGTTGCTGCTCGCGGGAGTCGACGCGAAGGAAGCGCGCCGCCGCGCCTCGGCGACGCTCGAACGCGTCGGCCTCGGCGCCCGCTTGAAGCACCGTCCGGCCGAGCTTTCGGGCGGCGAGCAGCAGCGGGTGACCGTCGCCCGAGCGCTCGCGGGGAAGCCCCGGGTCGTGTGGGCCGACGAGCCGACGGGCGCGCTCGACTCGGAGACGGCCGAGCAGGTCATGCAGCTCCTGCGCGAGTTGAACGCCGACGGTCTCACGCTGATCGTCGTGACCCACGACTCCGGGGTCGGTCGCAGCGCGAACCGTGAGATAAGGATGCGCGACGGTCGGATCGTCAGCGACGACGTTGTCGCCGGCGTAGTCGGCGGCGCGATCGCGCCCTCGCGCTGACGCACCGATGATTCTCGTCGCGCTGCTCTCACTGCCCTTCGTGTTCGTGCTGGCGCGCAAACCCGTGTTGCGACGGCTTGCGTTGCGCAACGCTGTCCGCCGGCCGCGGGAAACCGCGCTCGTGATCCTCGGTTCGTTGCTCGGGACGGCGATCATGACCGGCTCGTTCGTGGTCGGCGACACCTTCAATGCGTCGATCCGCCGCACGGCGCACACGCAGCTGGGTCCGGTCGACGAGATCGTCTCCGCGAACGGCGTGGCGAGCGCGCCGGTCCTCGCGTCACGACTGGGGCGCCTGCGCGACCCGAACGTCGACGGCACGCTCACACTGACGTCGACCACGGCGTCGGCGGCCTCTACGACCGTGCCGGTGCGCGCCGCACCCAAAGCCCAACTCCTCGAGACCGACTTCGCGGCAGCGCGGCGCTTCGGTGGCGATCCTCACGCGACCGGGATCTCCGGCCCCACACCGTCTGCGGGTGGTGCGGTGGTCACGAGCGACCTCGCGCGCGTGCTCCGGGTGAAGCCCGGCGACGCGATCGAAGCGTTCGCGTACGGCGTCAGGGTGCGACTGCGAGTGCTCCGCGCACTTCCGCAGCTGGGCATCGCGGGCTACTGGCCGGGTGACGAGACCGCTTCGAACAACATCTTCGTCAGCCCGGGCACGATTGCCGGCATCGTCGGAAGAAGCGCGTCGCCGACTGCCGCGCCGCCGCAGTCGATCGTGCTCGTTTCGAACCGGGGCGGCGTGGAGGCCGGCGCCCGGCGTACCGGCGCGGTCGACCGTCTACTCGAAGCGCAACTCGGCGGCGTCGCGGCGAGTGTCAACAACAGGAAGCAGGCGGTGCTCGATCGCGCCGATCGCAGCGGAAAATCGCTGTCGCGCTTGTACGCGTCGCTCGGCGCCTTCGCGGTGCTGGCCGGAATTCTGCTCCTCGTCAACATCTTCTTCATGCTCGCCGACGAACGGAAGTCGGAGCTCGGTATGTTGCGCGCGGTTGGTCTCCGACGGCTCTCGCTCGTCGGCGCGTTTGCCGCCGAAGGCTGGTGCTACGCCGTGCTCTCCGCGATCGCGGGAACCTTCGTCGGTCTCGGCTTGGGGCGCGCGCTGATGGCCGCGGCGGCGAAGCTGTTCTCGCGGCGCGGCGACGACTCGCGCATCGCGCTGCACTTCGCGTTCAAATGGGCCAGCGTGCAACGCGGTCTCCTCATCGGCTTCGTGATCGCGATCGCTACCGTCGTGCTCGCGAGCGTATGGCTGAGTCGTTTCAACATCATCCAGGCGATCCGTGACATCACGGAGCCGGCGCCACGGCGGCCGCACCGGCGCTCGAGCTACCTCGGCATCACGGGCGCGTTGTTCGGGCTGGCGCTGACCGCCGTCGGCGTGGCGAGCTCCTCATTCCTCGCGCTGATGCTGGGTCCCGTCGTCGTGCTCGTGGGCATCGCGCCGATGTTGGCACGCAACTTCCCGCGGCCGGTGGCCAACACCGCGGTCGGCGCGGTCGTGCTCGCGTGGGCGGTCGCGGCGGTCCCCGTCGCGATCGCGCTCGATATCTCGGTCGACGTGTTGCTGTTCGTCGTCCAGGGTCTCGTACTCGTCGGGGCGGCGGTCGTGCTCACCGCGCAGCACCAGCAGGCGATCGGTCACGCAATTGGACGCATGGCCAAACGATCGCTGGCAGTGCGCCTGGGGCTCGCGTACCCGTTGGCGCGACGGTTCCGGACGTCGATGACGCTCGGAATGTTCGCGTTGGTCGTCTTCATCCTGGTGATGGTCTCCGTGTTCGCGTCGATGTTCGCCGGTCAGATCGGCAAGTTCACGCGCGACGCGTCAGGAGGATTCAACGTGGTCGTGCAGTCGAATCCGAGCAACCCGGTCGTGTTCGACACGATCGCACGCGAGGCCGGCGTGCA
>JAUZEM010000202.1 GCA_030839005.1 Actinomycetota bacterium
TGCTCCCCTTCGGTCACCCGGCGCCCACGGCGTACGACGAGATCGGTGAACGCGTCGAAGTCGGCCGCCCGGCGCCCCTAGACCGGGACGCGATGGACCTGCACTCCATCGAGCTCCGTGGCTCCGCTCGGGTAGTCGTCGTCCCAGGTCGTCGCGTCGAGCGCGCACGTGGTGAGCGCAGTGACGGTGAAGCCGGGTCTCGTCGCGAGCCGCGTCGCGAGCAGGCGGGCGGCCGTCTCCGCTCCACCGGCGACCTCGCGGCCGTAGCGGGGTGTGACGACGGCGAGCTTCACCGTGTGGTCTTCATGACGGACGAGCCGCCGAGGTCACGGCTTTCACGAACGCGGTCCCGGTACGCGAGACGTCGAAGTCGCGGACGCGCCGCGTGCCCGCGTCGACCAGTTGCCGGCGCAGCCCGGCGTCACCGACGATCCGCTCCACCGCGGCCGCGATCGTGCACGGGTCCTTGATGTCGAACAGCAGGCCCGCCTCGCCCAGCGTCTCTGGTACGGCGGCCGCTGCGAACGCGACGATCGGGACGCGATGGTGCATGGCCTCGAGCAGTGGTACGCAGAAACCCTCGTGCTCGCTACACACGACGAACACGTCGGCGGCGCGGTAATACGCGGCGAGCTCGGACGACGACACTCCACCGGCGAGCGTCACCGCGTCGTCGAGACCCGCGGCGTGGATGAAGCGACGGAGGGTGTGCGCGTACGCTTCTTCGCGCCCGCCGCCGACGAGGAGGAGACACGCGTCCGCGTTGTGGAAACGGCGGTACGCGGCGAACGCCTTGACGATGTCGTGCTGGGCCTTGTTCGGCGCGAGCCTGCCCACGAACAGCCACGTGACGGCGTTGGACCGCGCCGGCTCGGGACCGGGCTCGACGTCGAGCGTCCCGAGGTCGACCAGGACGGGAACAACGGTGGTGCGGGGGAAGCCGGCCTCGATCAGGTCGTGTTCGTTGTAGCTCGAGACGGCCACGCCGAGCCGCGCCCGGGCGGCCAGCTCGCGGAGCTGCCCGCGTCCCCACGCCACACCGTGCGCGGCGACCGGTTGCCAACCGGCGATGTAACGCATCGGCGTGAGGTTGTGGTGATTGACGACGATCGGCTCGTCGCGTGCGAGGACGGCGTCGGCGACAACGGAGCCGATGGCCATCTGGTACATGATGACATCGGCGCGACCACGGGCGTCGCGCAGCAGATAGGCGCCGCGGTCGGCCCACACGGGATCGATCTCGGACGCGAAGATCTCGGAGGTGTGCCCCGCCGCGCGCAGCACATCGCGCGCGACCAGGGTGTGCGCGCCGACTGCGCCGGGCTCGAGCGTAGGAGTGAACTGATGGACGATCATGCCGACACGATCACGCCGGGCCGGCCACGAGCTCGATCGCGTCGAGAAGCTTGCGTCGCGACTTCGCGATGTCGAACTCGCGCAGTCGCTCGATTCCCGCCTCGATGAGCTGAGCCCGCAGCTCGTTGTCGGTGACGACGCGGTGCACGGCGGTCGCGACCGTGTACGCGTCCTTCGCGTCGAGGAGGACGCCGGCGTCACCCACGGTCTCGGGTACGGCGGCGGCCGAGTAGGCAACGATCGGGACGCGGTGGTGCATGGCCTCGAGGAGCGGGACGCAGAAGCCCTCGTGCTCGCTCGCTATGACGTACACGTCGGCCATCTCGTAGTGCGCGGTCAGCGCCGCCGCGCTGACCGGTCCGGCGATCTGTACCGCGTCGCCGAGACCGAGTGCGCCGACGAAGTCGGAAAGCGCGGTCTCGTAACGATGTGACGACGAGCCGCCGACCAGATGGAGGCGTGCGCGATCGTCATACAGGCGGCGGTACGCCGCGAACGCCTTGATGATGTCGTGTTGCGCCTTGTTCGGCGCCAGCCGGCCGACGAACAGCCAGTCGACACCGCCGCGGGCTCGCGCGTCCGACAGCCGGCCGAGCTGCGCGGGATCGGGCGGCGTCGCGTCGAGCGCGGCGACATCCAACATGATGGGGACGACCGAGGTTCGCTCGTATCCGAGGTCGGTCAACTCCCGCGCGTTGAACGCGGAATCGGCGATGCCCAGCTCGGCGCGGGCTTCGAGCGCGACGAGCTGGCGTCGTCCCTTCATGAGCGCGCCGGCGACTGCGGGTTCCCACCGCGAGAAGAACGGCGCGGGCGTGATGTTGTGATAGTCGACGATGAGCGGCTCGTCGCGAGCGGCGACGAAGTCAGCCACCGGCGAGCCGACCGAGGAGTGGTAGAGCAGCCACGTCGCCTGGCCGTGCCCGTCGCCCGAGAACGACGTGAAGGGTTTGGCGAGACGCCGGTACTCGTCCTTGGCTTCGTACGAGTACAGGTCGGAGCGGTAGCCGGCGCCGCGCAGCGTCTCCTGCACCGCGAGGTAGTGCCCTCCGACCGCGTCGCGCGGGGCGAGCGTGGGTACGAACTGGTGGACCGCGGTCATTCGTCGGCGCGGGTCGCGGTGACAACGTAGGCGTCGGCGCCCGCGGAATGGAACTGAATTTCGACGAATCCGTGTTCGGGAAGCAGCGCATCCCACGTGTCGGGATGCAGCGGATGGCCCGCGACCAGGTCGGCCTCGGCCGCGGTGGCGTCGCGTCCCCAGGACTCGCGTCGCAGACTGCAGACGACGAGCTGTCCGCCCGGTGCGAGCTTAGCTGCGGCCGAGTCGATCAACAGCAACAACTCGCCCAGCGGTGCTCGTTCCACGACCCCGCGGAGCACCAAACCACCCAAGGCGGCCGCGCCGACCCCGTGGAGATGCGCGGCGCCATCGTCGATACGGACCTCGAGCCCGCGCGCGAGCGCCGTATCGGCAACCGCCGCGCGTGGCTCTACGCCGTACGCGTCGAGGCCGGCGGTGACGAGCGACCCGAGCAGGAGGCCCTCGCCGCATTCGACGAGTGCGATGCGCCCGGCGCAGCCGTGCAACGCGTTCGTCACCGACGCCTGCCATGCACCGTCGTCGCGCCGGGCCGGGATCCGCGCCCCGACACCGCGCGCCCGTGCGACGTCGCCGGTGACGTGCTCGAGGTCGACGACGCGTCCGCCCAGCAGGCGCAGCGCGGTGTTGATCGCGGTCGCCAGCGCGCTGATCTGTTGCGCGAGCCAGACGTGGTACCAGCCGATCAGCTTGGACATCACGCGCTTGACTACGCCCAGGACCGGGCTGCGCGACGCGATCGGGATCACCGGATCGACGATGACGAGATCCTCCGAGCGCTCGAGCGCGGCGTCGAAGTCGTTGCTCACCTCGGCCGGCGCGAACCGATCGAAGAGGCGGTCGAGCTCGCGCTCGAAGCCCGGTGGGTACTCGCCCGCGGCGCGGCGCGCGCGCACCTCCGCTTCGATCTCGGCGGCAAGCTTGTGGATGTCGACGTAGTCGTCCGTCAAGACCGGTCCCTCCGAATGCGGGACAGTATCGCCCGTTGATGTTCACGCCGGCTCGGATCCCGGAACGCCACCCCTTCAAGCGCCTTCCTCGTCTCGCCGATACCAGGGTCTGCACCCGCGAACAGAGGCTTCATTCTGTGCGTTCCCGTCTTTTCCTCGTTCTCATGACCGTCGCGCTCGTCGCGCCGGCGACCGCCCTCACGGTGGCGCAACCCGCGGGCGCATCGACGGTGTCGGCGAGCCCCGCGTGGACCGACAACTCGAGCGGCTGGGACCGCACCTCCTCGCCCGCGATCGCCGATGTCAACGGTGACGGCCGCCGTGAGATCGTCATCGGGCACGAGAACGGTCTGCTGCACGTCATCAACGGCGCGAACGGTCGCGACCTCCCGGGTTGGCCGCAGCAGACGGGAACGGCGATCGACAGCACGCCGGCCGTCGGCGATCTCTTCAGCAACGGTAGGCAGGAGATCGTCGTCGGCCTCGGTTCGACGTGGGTGCGCAATCAGCAGGGCGGGGTCGCGGTGTTCAACTCGAACGGCTCGCTGCACTGTGTGTTCAGGACACTCGACTACTTCAACATCTGGACCGGCGGCGCCCAACCCGACGGTTACTCCGACGGCGTGTACTCGTCGCCGTCCATCGGCGACATCAACGGTGATGGTTTCGCCGACATCGTCTTCGGCGGCTTCGACCTGCACGTGCACGCGATCGACCGCGACTGCCACGAGATCATGAGCGACAACGTCGAAGACACCGTCTGGTCGTCGCCCGCGCTGTACGACGTCAACGGTGACGGTCGCCTCGACATCCTGATCGGCGGTGACCAGTCCGCGGGTGGCGCGATCAACTGGTCGGGTGGCGAGTTCCGGGCGATCGAGTACACCTCCGGAAATTCGGTTGGTTGCTCGCATTGCCGCGAGATCTGGAAGCACCAGCTCAACGACACGATGTGGTCGAGCCCGGCCGTCGGGGACATCGACGGCGACGGGCGTCCCGAGGTGATCGTCGGCGGCGGCCACTTCTACGACCGCCCCGACGGGCACAAGGTCTTTGCCTGGCACGTCGACGACGGCTCGACCCTGTCCGGTTGGCCGGTCGCGACGAGCGGTTCGACGATGCCGTCGCCCGCGCTCGGCGATCTGACCGGTAACGGGATCCCCGAGGTCGTCGCTTCCAGCGCCGACGGTTGGGTGCGTGCCTACAACTCCAATGGATCCGTCCGTTGGGCGACGCATCTCTGGGCGTTCAGCGCGCAGCAGGCGGGCGGTCCGGTCGCGTCGCCGATCATTGCCGACATGAACGGCGACGGCCGCAACGACGTCGGTGCGGGCAACAACTTCGGTTACTTCGTTCTGAACGGTACGAACGGCGCGATCATGGCGACGCTCGACACCTACGAGTCCCACGACGGTGCGGCCGCGGTCGGCGACTTCGGTTCGGGCGTGGGTTGGCGACTGATCGTCGACGGGTTCAACACACCGAACCACACGAGCCGGCTGCAGGCCTTCCCGATGCCCGCACCCCTCACCGCACCTCCCTGGCCGATGTTCCGCCGCGAGCCTCTTCACCACGCGGGTCCGGTCGCGCTCCACCTGTTGCCGCCGGGCCAGTGCCGGGCGGGTACGAACCCCGCCGCCCGTCCGCTCGCCGCTTCGTCGAGGGGCTACTGGATCGCGGGCGCGGACGGGGGCGTCTACGCGCTGAAGGGTGCACCGTTCTACGGGAGTGCCGTGGGCCGCATTCGGGGGACGGCCGTCGCGATCGCCGCGACGCATTCCGGTAGCGGCTACTACGTGCTCGACAACAGCGGCGGCATCTTTCCGTTCGGTGATGCTCGCTCGCTCGGTTCGATGGCGGGTTTCCATCTCAACGCGCCGATCATCGCGCTTGCTCCGACTCCGTCCGGGCGGGGCTACTGGCTGCTGGCGTCGGACGGCGGCGTGTTCAGCTTCGGTGACGCGCGTTTCTACGGCTCGATGGGTGGCACGCGCCTGAACGCGCCGGTCATCTCGATGGCTGCGACGCGGACCGGCCGCGGTTATTGGCTGTTGGCGTCGGACGGCGGCGTGTTCAGCTTCGGTGACGCACGGTTCCACGGCTCCACCGGCAGCATGCGTCTCAACTCGCCCGTCATCTCGATGGCCACCGCTCCGTCCGGGGCGGGCTACTGGCTCGTGGCGGGTGACGGCGGCATCTTCAGCTTCGGTGTTCCGTTCTACGGGAGCATTCCCGGACTCGGACTCTGTCAGCCGGTGCCGGGAGTGCAGATCCGGCCGACGCGCACTGGGAACGGCTACTTCGTGCTCGCCCGTGACGGCCGGGTCTTCGCGTTCGGGGACGCCCTGGCGGGCGCTTCCGCACCAGGTCTCGGCGGTTGGAGCTTCGCCGTCGACTTCGCCGTTCGCCCCTGAGTCGGTCCGGTTCGAAGCGGTTCCCAAGCTACATTCGGCGGCGTGGCCGACGAGCAGCCCGCGTCCTCGCCCGACCAGAACCCGCCTGATCTCGAGCGACTGCTCGCGACGCTGCGCGATCGAGTCGAACAACGTCGGATCGACGGTACGTACCCGCCGGGGCTCGAAGCCGAGCTGGACGGACACTTCGAACGCCTGACCGGCGATCGTCCGCCGTCACCTTCGTTCCTGCTCGCCGAGCTCGAACAGGCGCTCGACCAGCTCGTGAACTTCGAGTATCGCCGCGACGCCATCAGCGACGAGAGTCGCCTCCCTGGCGGATCGACGCTTCATCGTGCAATCGCGAAGGGCGTCGGCCGTCAGATCCAAGGCGTGCTCGAACAGACGCAGGACCAGTCGCGCCGGGTGGTGCGCGCGGTCGCGCTGATGGCGCGCGCGACGAACATGCTCGCCGACGCGTACGACACGCGCGTGATCCAGCAGCTCGACGACCTGCAGCTCGAGCTCGCGCAAGAGCAAGATCGATTGCAGAACCTGATGGCTCGCGTATCCGACGTCGCGGCCCGCATCCCGGGTACCGGAGTCGACGCGTGGTACGAGTCCGACGCGTTCAACGCGCACTTCCGGGGGGACCCTGACGACATCGCCGACCGTTACCGCGACCTCGCCGCTCGCTTCGTCGGCTGCGATCCGGTTCTCGACATCGGTTTCGGGCGCGGCGAGTTCCTCGAACTGTTGCGAGACCTCGCCGTCGACGCCCAGGGCATAGAAACCGAACCGCGCCTCGTCGAATGGGCCCGGTCTCGCGGCCTGCGGGCCGATGTCGGTCGAGCGGTCGAATACCTGAGCGAGCTCGACGAGGCGAGCCTCGGCGGTTTGGTGATGATCCAGGTGATCGAGCATCTCTCGCCACAACACGTCGTCGACGTCGTCGGACTGGCCGCGGAAAAGGTGCGCCCCGGTGGCCGGGTCGTCATCGAGACCGTGAACCCCATGTCGCTGTACACGTACGCCCACTCGTTCTGGGTCGATCCCGATCACGTCCGGCCGGTACACCCGAACTATCTGGGCTTCTTGTTCGCCGAGGCCGGGTTCGCGACCGTCGAGCGCGTCGACCGCTCACCGGTGCCCGCCGACGAGAGCCTCGAGCCGATGCCCGGCGACGATGAGCTCTCCAAGCGCCTGAACGCGAACTTCGAGCGCATCAACGGGCTGTTGTTCGGCCCGCAGGACTACGCAATCGTCGCAACGCGGTGAGCACCCGACGATGACCGGGCCGGCCGGAGTCGGGATCCATCAGGTGCTGGTCGCGGCGTCGCCGGGCGACGCGATCACGAACCTGGCGCTCGGGATGCGTCGCCTCCTGCGTCGCGCGTGCCCGTCGGAGATCTACGCGCGGCACATCGCACCTGCGCTCCTCGGCGATGTGCTGCCCCTGACGACGTACCAGCCGCATCACGCCTCCCGAAGCGTGCTGATCTTCCACGCGTCGATCGGCCAGGCCGAGGCGCACGAGTTCCTGACGTCTCGGCCGGAGCCGCTCGTGCTCGTGTATCACAACGTCACGCCGGGTCGATATTTCGAACCGTACGACCCGGTGTTCGCGGATGTGCTCGCGCTGGGGCGCCGGGAGGTCGAGCGCCTGCTTCCGCGGGTCGTGTGCGCGATCGCCGCCTCGCATTACAACGCGCACGAGCTGGAAGAGATGGGCTACCGCGACGTGCGAGTGGTACCGCCGATCGTCGACGTTCGCCGCCTCTCGAGAGTCGAGCCGCGGGCGTCGACCATGCATCACCTCGCGACACTGGGTCGGCCGATCCTGCTGTCGGTCGGTCAGCTGATGCCGCACAAGCGGCCCGACTTCCTCGTGCAGATGATGCACATCGCGGCGACCTACGAAGAGCTGGACGCGTACCTGATGCTCGTCGGGCATCAGCGGCTCGAGCGCTACACCCGTGCGATACGAGAGCAGATTCAGGAGCTCAACCTGGCCAGTGTTCACGTCGTCGGGGCGGTCGACGAGCCCGACCTGGCTGCGATGTTCCGGTCGGCCGATGCGATCGTGACCGCGAGCGAGCACGAGGGCTTCTGCCTCCCGCTCCTCGAGGCGATGACCTTCGAGAAGCCGATCGTCGCCCGCGCGTGTGCCGCGATTCCGGAGACCGTCGGCGAAGCGGGGCTCCTGCTCCCGCCGGATCAGGGCCCCGAGCTGTTCGCCGAAGCGGTCGCCGAGTTGCTCGCGAACGAACCCCTACGACGAGAGTTGGTCGAGGGTGGAAAGCGCAGACTTGTCGAGCTCGAACGCCGCCCCACAGGCGCCGCGGTCGTCGAAGCACTTCTCGAGGTCGTCTGATGCGCCTGCTCTACGTCGTGCAGCGGTACGGCGAGACGATCGCGGGCGGTGCCGAGCAACACTGCCGGGAGATGGCCGAGCGCATGGCCCGGCGCGGTCATCACGTAGAGGTGGCGACGACCTGCGCGCAGTCGTACATCGACTGGGCGAACGAGTACGAACCGGGTCGATCGACCATCGGCGGCGTCGTCGTGAACCGGTTCGCGGTCGCGGCGCCGCGCGACAACAGACGGTTCAACGAGCTGAATCGGCGCATGGTGCGCGGGCGGGGCTCGCGCCCCATGTTCCTCCAGCGCGAATGGATGCGAGAGCAGGGTCCCTGGTCTCCCGATCTGGTCAGGTGGCTCGAGGGCAGAGCGAACCGCTTCGATTGCGTCATCTGCTTCACGTACCTCTACTGGACGACATGGTCCGCGCTCCACGCGTTGCGCGGCCTCGTGCCACTGGTGTTGCATCCGACCGTGCACGACGAGCCGCCGTTGCGTCTCTCCTTGTACGACTCCGTGTTCCGCGCGCCCGACGCGTTCGCCCTCTCCGCCCCCGAGGAGATTGATCTCATACGCGCTCGTTTCCACGTCGATCCGCCCGGCGAGGTGGTCGGAATCGGCGTCGAGGTCGGTGCGGCCGATCCGGCGCGGTTCCGTGCGTCCTACGGACTCGGGAACCTGCCGTACCTGCTCTACGTAGGTCGGATCGACGAAGGCAAAGGCGCGCTCGCGCTCGTCGACTTCTTCGTCGCGTACAAGGATCGTCATCCGGCCGACGAGCTCGTTCTCGTCCTGGTCGGTGACGACTTGATGCGGATTCCCGAACGCGACGACATCGTCGTCACCGGCTTCGTCGATATCCAGACGCGTGACGACGCCCTTTCCGGCGCGCTCGCTCTCGCCCAACCCTCGTTTTTCGAGAGCTTTTCGATGATCTTGACCGAAGCCTTCGCATTCGGGCGACCGGCGCTGGTGCAGGGTCGGTGCGAGGTGCTCAGGGGTCATGCGCTCCGCAGCAACGCCGCGATTCCCTACGACAACTTCGCCGAGTTCGAATGCGCGCTCGAGATGTTGCGAGACGACCCCGCGCTTGCCGCGGCCATGGGCGCGGCCGGTCGCGCGTACGTGGACCGGGAGTACACATGGGATGTCGTGCTCGACCGCTACGAAGCCCTGCTCGAACGCACCGCGCGGGTCCGGCCGTCCGTGACGGGCGCACGGTAGCTGCCGCGTACTACTTCGGCGTTTCGCTACAACGTCTCGCCGCGGAAGCCGGTTCCGCGGAGACGCCCTCTGGTGTCGAGGACGAGACGGGCGTGCTCGGCGATGTCGTCGTAGGGCAAGTCCGGATGGTCGACGCAAAGCACGACGAGGTCGGCCGCGGCGATCTCCTCGACCGAACATTCGACGCGCGCAATCGGCGGACCGAGGCGGGCGTCGGCCGGGACGTGCGCGTCGTGCGCGCGCACGTCGGCGCCGAGCCCGACGAGTTGCTCGGCGATGGTCATCGCCGGCGACTCGCGCCAGTCGCTCGTTCCGGGCTTGTACGCGAGGCCGATCAGCAAGATCCGCGAGCCGTTGACCGCGCGCCGCTCCTTGTTCAAGAGCGAGATGATGCGGCTGACGACGTAGTCGGGCATGCCTCCGTTGACTTCGTTCGCGAGCTCGACGAAGCGGAAGCGGTGTCCGAGCTGCCGCTCGACCCGCCACGCGAGGTACGAGGGATCGATCGGGAGACAGTGTCCGCCCACGCCCGGTCCTGGTGTGAACCGCATGAAACCGTACGGCTTGGTTGCGGCCGCGTCGATCGCCGACCAGATGTCGACGCCGAGGTCGCGCGCGAACATCGCAAGTTCGTTGACGAGCGCGATGTTCACGTGCCGGAACGTGTTCTCGAGCAACTTGGTCAGCTCGGCTTCACCCGTCGATGCGACCGGAACGATCTTGTCGACGACACTCGCGTAGAACGCCTCAACCGCCGAAAGCGAGTTGGCGCCGACACCCGAGACGACCTTCGGGGTACTCGCGAACGTCCAGGCGGTGTTGCCGGGGTCGATCCGCTCCGGCGAGTAACCAAGGAAGAAGTCGATGTCGGCCCGCATGCCGCCGGCTTCGAGGATCGGCCGCAGCAGCTCCTCGGTCGTTCCGGGATACGTGGTCGACTCGAGGACCACGAGCGCGCCGGGCGCGAGGAAGCGGGCGAGGTCGCGTCCCGCCGACTCGATGTACGAAAGGTCGGGGATACCTTCGTCGAGTGGCGTTTGCACGGTGATGACCGCGATATCGAAGTCGTGCAGATCGTCGGCGTCGCACGAGGGCAGGTAACCGGTGCCGAGGGCTTCGGTCAGCTGTGCATCCGGGACGTCCTCGACGTACGAACGGCCGGCGCGCAGCTCGTCGATGCGTGCCGGAGTGACGTCGTAGCCGACCACCGGGTAGGCCGCTCCCACCGCGCGCATCGCCAACGGCAGCCCGACGTACCCTTGACCGACCACGACGATTTTCGCCTGCCGGTCCTCGATCCGCGACCTCAACCGGCGTAGCTCCGGCGTAGTCATGACCGGTCGGATTGCGTCTCCGTGGCGACCGGCACCTCGTCGCGATCGCGCGACACGCGCACGACCAGATCGGCCAGCAGGCCGATCGCGAACACCTGGAAGGCGGCGAAGAGAATGAGCAAGGTGTTCGTCGCCAGGTGGAAGTCGTACTTGTTGAGGTCGTATACGAGCTTGCCGAGCCCGAGTGCCAACAACGTGAAGCCCGTCGGCAGGAAGAGGCGAAGCGGGTTGTACGAGAGCACCATGCGGACGACCTGTATGCCGTAGCGGCGCGTGTCGTTGATCGGGTGGAACTTCGATCGACCGGCCCGCTTGCCGTACTCGATCGGGACGTACTTCACCGAATACCCACCGGAGAGAAAGGTCATGGTCATGGTGGTGACGCACGAGAAGCCGGGAGGAAGATGGCGAAGATACTGACGGGCGACGTCGGTTCGAAACGCGCGGAAACCGGAGTTCAGGTCGGGAATCTTCGTCTTCGTAAGGAAGCTCGCGAGCCGTCGGATGAACCACTTGGCGGGGACTCGCAAGCTCTTCATGGTGCCCTGCTCGGTGGTCCGCGCGCCGACGACCTGGTCGTAGCCGTCGAGCTCTTTCACGAGTTGCGGGATCGTGTCGTTCGGATACGTCATGTCGACGTCCGTCCAGACCGTCACGCGGCCGCGCGCGGCTGTGGTCCCGGCTTTGCGCGCCGATCCGGAGCCGCGGTTCTGGAGGAATCGGATGACGCGCACGTCCGGGAGCGACTGCGCGAGTGTGCCGGAACCATCCGACGACCCGTCGTCGACGACGATAATCTCGTAGCTGTAGTCGGACGCGTCCATGGCAGCCCGAATGCGGTCGACTTCCTGCTCGAGGTGCTCGACCTCGTTGTACACCGGCAGGATGATGGTCACGTCGAGTTCGGTGCCGGCGGCAGGAGCAACTTGTGACGCGTGCTCGGTCATGGACGGCAAGCCTACGCGACGAGTTCGCCGCAGAATGGCTTGCCGACGGGCGGGAAGGTCGGCCGATGATTCAGGAGGCCGCCGGGCGCACCGCCGATGAGCAGGACTCGCTCGGTAGCGCACCCCCGAGCTGGTTGCGATTACTCGCCTTGGCCGCGGCTGCGGGCGTCTTGACGTTCGGGGCGGTCGGGCTGCTCCTGGCTGTCAACGGCTGGTATCGGCCCGCACTCGCGTTCCCGATAGGTGCGGTGGCGTGGGTCGCGGTGCTCGTGCTCGCGCGGCCGGCGCTCGTGCCCGAGGCGACGGTCTCGCGCGGCGCGCACGTGTACGCGGCTCTCGGTGTCGCGGCGATTCTCGCGATCACGGCATGGAACTCCGCGCACGCGTCGCAACATGTTCTGATCAATCGTGACGGCGGGTCCTACGCGAACACCGCTCGCTGGATCGCTCGTGACGGTTCGCTCGCCGTAAAACCTCGGGTGGGTCCGTTCGCGAACCCGCCGACAGTCGGGTTCGATTCGTTTGCCGTCTACGAGATGCCGGACGGATCACTGCAGTTCCAATTCGCGCATCTTCTGCCCGTCGTGCTGGCCGAGGCCTTCGCCATCCGGGGTGACGCCGGCCTCTTTCATGCCCCCGAGGTGCTCGGGGGGATCGCGCTGCTCGCGTTCTATGTGCTCGCGTGGCGCCTCTTTCGCCGCCCGCTCTTCGCGCTCGCGGCCATGCTCGCGCTCGCGTTCATCATCCCGCAGGTCTCCTTTTCCCGAGATTCCTATTCCGAGATCCCGTCGCAGATCCTGTTGTTCACAGCGCTCTGGCTGCTCGTTACCCCGCGGTTGCTGCCGAAGTGGCGTGTCGCGCTCGCGTCCGGTCTGTTCCTGGGCGCGCTCGAGGCGACACGAATCGACGCGATCGTCTTCCTCATCGGCGTCCCGGTGCTTCTGCTCATCGCGTGGTTGCGAGCCGATCGCGATCTGCGTCGTCGGGACGTGCTGCCCGCGACCTGCGCATTCGTCGCCGGGCTCGTGCCCGGCCTGACGCTCGGGTTCATCGATCTCACTCGTCACAGCGGCATGTACTACGCGGATCTCTCGGACAACGTGAGGCAGCTCGTCCTGGTTGCGATCGGATGCGCGTTCGTGTGTGCGTGCGCGCTCGTGGCCGGTTCCCGGCCCGGGTTGGTTCGGGGTCTGCGCAGATTGCCGTGGCCGACACTCGCGACCTCGGCCGCGGCGCTGGTCGGTTGTGCGGGGTTCTTCGCGTGGATCTTCCGGCCCCGTATCCAGCACTTGCACGTCGGCGTGCCGATCGGGCTCGTGGGTGGACTTCAGGCGGCCGAGCACGTCGCGGTCGATCCGACGCGCACCTACTTCGAGCGCTCGCTGACCTGGATGGGTTGGTACCTCGGGCCGCTCACGCTCGCGGTGGCCATCATCGGCGCGGCGCTTCTCGTGCGGGAGCTGCTGCTGGGGCGAATGACGCGCGTCATCGGTGTCCTCGTCGTGCTCGCGCCCGGCAGCATCTTGTATCTCTACAAGGCCGACGCCGTGCCGGATCACGTGTGGGTCACGCGTCGATTCCTCGTGAGCGCGTTCCCGCTGCTGGTGTTGCTCGCGCTCGGCCTGGCCGCCGCGTGCGCCGGTACGCGTCCGCGCGAGCGGTTCGGCGCCGTGCCGCGGGTCGCCGCGATCCTCTTTGCGATCCTTGCCGTTGCCTATCCGGTGTACACGGTCATCGGTCTGCGCTCGATGAGCGAGGAGCGCGGCTTCCTCGCCGTGGTACACGACGCGTGTGCCGACATCGGCCCGCATGCCGCGGTGGTCGTGCTCGAGCGAGACGAAAAAGATCTCTTCGACGATTGGACGCCGCAGGCGCTACGGAGCTGGTGTGGTGCCGAAGTCGGTGTGACGCGCGGCCCCGCTCGACCTGACGCGCTCAGCCGCCTCGCCCGCGCTTGGAACGCGCAAGGTCGACGACTCTTCGTCGTCGCACTCTCGGCCGACACCGTCCGCATGGTGTTCCCGGGCGCCACGATCTCGTCCACTCGTCAGGCCGTCAATACGAAAATCATCCGACAGACGTTGACGCACCGTCCCGACGCGTACACGCGTCAGACGATCTTCATGGCTGTCGCCGCGGTCCCGACCGGATAGTCCCGCGGACCGCTCGTCTGCGCGAGGATGATTCCCGGATGTCGAACGCTTGCGTCCAACGAGCCAGGGGAACGAACCGGAGCCGGCGTTGTTGAAGGCGGAGGAAGACGCGGCGCCGCCCGACAACGAGTCTCGGATTGCCGAACCGCAGCATGACCCGGTCGTGTCCGATTGCGCGCGTCCCGCTCGTCTGCTTCCAACGTGGTTCGTCACGGGACTCGCGGCGGCGGTCGTATGGTGCGCGACAGCAGGCGTGCTCGGCATCTTCCTCCTCATCACGGGCTGGTACGCGGCGAGCGTGGTCGGGGGTGTCGCATCGATTGCATCCGTAGCGGGCGGCGTCGCAACGCGCCGGGGCCTCGGGGAGCGTGCGCACGTCGACCACGTCGCTGCCCTCGCCGCGGTCGGTCTCGCGACCGTGTTCTTCGTCGGCGCGGCCGCGTTTCACTCGGAGCATTTGCTCATCGACCGCGATCCCGCGGGATACATAACCACGGGACGCTCGATTGCACGCACTCACGAGCTGAAGCCGAAGATTCAGCGCGGCGCGTTCACGGGTGGCGCCTTCGGCACGGCGACATATGGTCGCTACGACCCCAACTTCTTCCCGATGCTTCCCGTCCTGCTCGCGATGGGCTGGTCTGTCGGCGGCGATACGGGACTGTTGCTCGTGCCTGCTGCGCTCGGCGCGCTGGGTGTCTGCGCGTGCTTCGCGCTTGCCTCGCGCGTCGTGAGTCCGCGTGCGGCGCTACTGGCGTTGGCGGTCCTGATACTTGCCCCGCTCCAACTGTGGTTCGCTCGTGATGCCTACTCCGAGCTCGTCGTTCAGGTTGTCGTTCTCGGCGGGCTGTGGCTGTATCTCGAAGCGCGAGCGCGCGCGCGATGCGGGATCGCCCTGCTCAGCGGTTTCGTCGTCGCGTCGTCTGCACTCGCTCGCATCGACGCGCTGGGCATCGTGACTGGTGCGCTTGTCGTCGTAGCGGTCCAATGGGTCGGCTGCGATTCCGACGCGACGCCGGTGCGCGCGCGGCGCGTCGTGTGTTCCTTCGGTTGTTCGCTCGTCGGCGGAACGTTGATCGCCCTCGGGATGTGTTACATCGTCGCGTCCAACTACATCCACTCGCTCGGCGCGGAATACGTCGAGCTCGTCGTTGCATTCGGCGCGGCCGTCATCGGCGTTGTCGCGGTGGTCGGGATCCACCGCACGCATCCCGGCCTCGGACGCTGGTTGGCGGGCAAGAAGTACCTGTTCGTCGGAGG
>JAUZEM010000158.1 GCA_030839005.1 Actinomycetota bacterium
GTCGAAGAACAACGCGTCGCCCGGTTCGAAGATCGGGCGAAGGATCGATGCGTCTTCGGCGACCTGCCGCACGAGCCCCTCGCCCACCGACCAGTCGAACATCGCGCCGTCGGTGCCAGTCGGCAGAATGCGGTCCATGCGACGGGGAACGACGTCGAGTCCGGGCGCATCGTCGCCGCAATGAGACAGCGTGAGCCAGAAGTTGACGGTACGGATACCTTGGCCGAGAAACGCGCCGTCCTGGTGCCAATTCGTGCCCGACGTGATGGGCACCCGGCGCAGCGTCCACTTCTTCACCGAGAGCGCCGGGCGCTCGCCGAGGTAGCCCGTCAGAGGACCGTCGAGCCCGATCTCGGCGAACGTCTCGAGGACGTCGAACATCGCTCGCGGCGAGTCGACCGCCCACACGCCGCCACCGCGGGTGACCCACTTTCGCTCGACGCCCAGGGTCGCGCGGCGACCGACGTCCAAGGGAACGAACCACGGTGCGGTGTCGGCGGCACCGTCGATCTCCCAAGCCTCGCATGCCGTCATCGCGGCTTCGATGTCGTCCGTCAGCTGCTTGACCCGCTTCGGGGGAACGAGCCCGCGTACGCAGAGGCAGCCGTGACGGAGAATGCCACTGCGAAGCGTCTCCGCGGTGAAGTTGCCGGCCTGAACTTCAGGGAAGTCCACAGCCGGAAAAAGATCGGGCGCTTCGGGCGGCCAAGCGGCGAGGCCGGGGCCGGTATCCAGCTCGCCGAAGGCGTCGTGACGGAGACGCACGAGTTGCCGTTCGATCTCGTCGTTGCGCGCCGAACGATTCGCGGCCGTGAGCACATCGATGGCCGCAAGTCGGCGACCGCGCTCCGCCAAGGTTCCAGCGTGGGTCAGCGCCTTCGAGATGCCTCGCGGTGTCGGGTCTCGACGAGATGAGAGCAGAGCGTTTCCTTCCCGTGGCCGAACCGCCCCGAGGCTACCCCGACGGACGCCGACGCTCACGGCCCCGACGCGGACCCGCGGCCTCCGGCTCGTCACGGCGCAGAGCAGCCCGCCGGGTCCAGCCTGCCGTCGATCTTGAAGAGCCACGCCTGCGCACCGAAGTTGGACTCGGTGATAAGCACGGCCACAGCCGGGTCGGAGCGCGTCCAGTCGGCTTCGCGCGCAGGCTGTCTCGACGGAAAAGGGAACCCGGGATTCGTCGCGACGACATAGTCGTACCGTCCGTCGTTGATCGCTTGCCGCCACGCGGCGCAGTCCGCGATACGCGACGATCGCCGGTCTTTTCCTCGGTGCGCAACGTATTGCACGTGATTCGAGAGGTCCTTGCCGTAGAGCGGATACTGCGCGAAGAAATCGACGATCGCGATCCGCGCGCTGTGCACATCTTCGGCCCAACGGTAGATGTGAGGCATCGGAGAAGTATTCTGGTAGCGGTTGGACAGATAGGACTGTTCGAGCGGAAAGCCCACGGCCAAGAGTGCGGCAAGGATGACGCACACCGATACGAGCGCAAGCTTCCGCGACCGCCGCACTCGACGCGCCCCGAGTCGCAATGCGACGCCCGCGGCCACGATCGAGATGCCGATCACGACGCCCCACACCCGTGGCGCCGAGCCCTTGGTGGGTTGCGCGATGTGGGTTCCCCCGTTGTGCCAGATGCTCCCGTCGAACTGCGTTGCGACGAGAACGGCGCCGAAGGCACCGAGCAGTGCCAACACGCCGAGCCGGCCGAACCGCGGGGTGACGACCGTCAGGATCGCGGTACCGACGACGAGCGCGGGCGCGACGTAGCGCACGTTGACGACGAAGTAGATCGGCGCGCGCCCGATGCCGAGAATCTGCGGGCTGTAGAGGAACGCGACGAAGCTCGCGAAACCGACGACCGCGACGACACGCACGACCCGGCTCCGACCGAACAGCGCTCCCAGTGCGCATCCGGCGCCCGCGAGCAGGAGCACGACCCACCATGCGGGGCCGAGGGCTTCACGCAGGCCCGGTAAGAGGTAGGTGTTCCAGGCGTGGCGGTCGAACATGTAGTCGGCCGCTTTCGACGCTCCAGGGAACGGCACGCTCGGGAGGCGTACCGGACCGACGCCGAGCCGCAACGACGGCAACGGGTTGCCGGCTGCCGCGAGGTTGCGGAGGTACCAATAGCCACCGGTGAGCGCGACCGCCGCGCCCCACAACCCGGCCTGCCGCGCCCGCTTTCCGCGTGGCTGCAACCAGAGCGCGGCGACGCTGAGTGCTCCGACCGCCGGGATGAGGGTGAACTTCGTGCCCAGCGCAAGTCCTGCAGCCAACGCGGCGCAGACGAACGGGCCTCGTCCCAGTGCTCGATCCTCCGATGGCCTCGCGTCCACGAGCAGGGCGACGGCCGCAAGCAACAACGCGACGCCGACCACGTCGTTCAGGGCGCTCCCGGCGTCGTCGAGCACGAGCTCAGGGGTTGCCAGCACCGCCGCGATACCCATGACGGTCAACGGCGCGACGCCGAAGGGCCTTCCGATGCACCACGCGGCGAGAAGCGCGAGCGCGAGCCAGAAGAGGTTCAGAAGCGGCGAGAGCACGTCGTTGCCGAC
>JAUZEM010000208.1 GCA_030839005.1 Actinomycetota bacterium
GCTCGCATAGGCGTCGCAGAGCGGGCTTGCATGTGTGCGGTGCTGGCCGAGGATCTTTTTCAACACTCGGTCGGTACTAATGATTGGGAGGCTCCGAAGTGGATCAGGTGGAGCTGGCGGCCAAGTATGCGCACGCCTGGGGAAACCACCGTCCCGGGTGCTCGGCTCATGGGTCGTCTGCGACGCGCGACCGCCGACGCTCGATCGCCTCGACACTCGATGACAGCTCGCCGATGGACGCTTCGATGTGCGCTGCCAGCTGGTCGACTCCAGGCACGATGTCGGGATCGCTGTTGAGCGCGACGAACATCGAGCCCGCGAGCGACAGCGCGGAGACGCGCAGCGCGTGGTGTGGCGCGATCTCGGCGAGCGAGTAGAGCTCACGCAGGGGCGCACCGGAGAACGCTTGCGGCTCGCGTGGTCCGGGCACGTTCGAGACGTTGAGTGTGAACTCGTGTGCGCTCATCGTGAGTCGGGTGACGAGCCGGCCGAGCGGCGGGACGTGTTGCAGCGCGTTGAACATCGCGAACATCGTTTGCGGATCACCGCGCCGCTTTCGCTGGGTCGTCTCGTCACGGATCGCCTGCAGACGGACGAGCGGATCGGACTCGCGCAGGGGCACGTCGACGAAGATGAACGAGTCCCGGTTGCCGTGCGCCGCTCGGGGCGACTCGCTTTCATGCATGCTGACGGGAACCTTGATTCGGATGTTGTGAAGCGGGGCGCCGCGATCGACGAGCCAGCGACGTATGCCGCCCGCGACGGCCGCGAGCAGGACGTCGTTGATCGTGGTGCCTCCGGCGGCTGCTTTTTCGATGCGCCGCATGTCGGCGAGCGGGCAGCGCGCGAACCCGACCGCACGGGCGGCGCCGACACGTGCGTCGAACGGCGAACGCGGTGCGCGTGGCGTGAGCTCCCGCACGACAGTGGTCGGTACGTGTTCGACGAGCGCCCGACGCGACGCGACCGCCCGCGCCGCCGCCGGCGGCGCGGGACGCTCGGAGGCCGAAGTGTCGTCGAAGAACAGGTCACACGCCCACCGCATCGCGGTCACCCCGTCGGCGATGCAGTGATGCACGGTCCAGATGAACGCCCAGCCACCAGCTTCAAGAGCTTCGACGACATCGACCGTCCAGAGCGGGCGATCACGATCGAGTCGGTGCATCATCACGTTTGCCACGAGGTCGAGCAGCCGACGACGCGAGACCGGCGCCGGCGCGGCCACAGTGCGAACGTGCCGCTCGATCGAGAAGATGTCGTCGGCGCGCCACGCGAGTCCACCCCCATCCGGAAGGACCGCAAGGCGTTGCCGACAGCGCGGTACTCGAGCGATGCGCGTTGCGACACGGTCGCGAAGCAACTCCAGCGGCGGAGCATGCGGAACGCGATCGAAGATGGCAACCTTGCACGTATGGCCGGCGATCGTCGGCGATTCCAATCGCAGAATGCGTAGGTCCTCGGGATCCAGCGGCTCGAGCGCCGTCATCGTTCCCCTCTCGATGCCGCGCCGCTACGGCGTCGAGCGCGCAAACGCATCGAGCAGCGCGGACGCGCCCGGAAATCGTTCTTGCAGATCGCGGACTTCACCGATCTCGACGTCACCTGGTTCGACGCCCGGCCACTCGGTGCTCGCGCCGAGAAACCAGCTGCCGCCCGGGCGCAGCCGCCCGGTGTGAAAGGTCCCACCCGGCAAGAACAGCTGCACCTTGTTGCCCGCAGCCAGATCAGGCCCGACGACTTCGACCGTGTGCGACCCGTCCGGGTACAGGGCAAACACTTGGAGAGGATCGCCCCGGTTGCGGTGGTACTGCTTATGGTTGCGGATGCGGTGCAGCCGCACCGGCCGCTCGGGCGTTACCAGGAAGTACAGCGCGCTGCCGACCGGCCGCCCGTCGGCAAACGGTGCGCGCAAGCCGCCAGCCACGATTCGGTTGACGCTCCGGTACGTCTCAGCAACAAACCCGCACGTTGCGTGCGGCGCGAGATCGAGAAGCTCGATGACCTCGGACGCCGAGAGCGAATCTTGTGCCACGCCCGTAACGCTACGACGCCGGCATGACTCCGGCACGTTCGCGCCGACACACCTTTCTGGCGCAACCACGCCACCTCTGGGCGACCGCATGGGAACGCTGCGGAAGCCAGCACCCGCTGACCGGGTGCGGCGTGAAGCTCGATCTGGTGTCGGGCGGGAGCGCAAATCGTTTTGTAACATCACGCGTTTTGAGCCGTCGGACCTGGCATGCTCGGCGGTCAGCGGCGGTCAGCGGCGTTTCGCGGGTCCTCGATCGCGGGCGAGCGCCCGCCCCGATACCTCGGTTCCGCCACGTGTCCACCGTCGTTATCGGCGCGCCGTCGTCCGACGTCCGGTGCGTCCCTGTTCGCCGAAACCCGAGCGCGTTTCCGGCACCCACAGGCTGGCTACGCGTTCTCGATGAGCGCGGTCGGGCATCGGCGCTCGCTGTCTGTCGCAGTCTCGCCCGCGGCCGACCGATGCGCGTCTGGGAGCCTCGGTGCGCTACGGGGGCGGCACGAGGTAGACGGTGAATACGTATTCGTCGACGAGTGCATGCGCGTCGGCGTCCGCTGCCCGTAGGTGCTCGAAATGGTGATGGTCCGCGCGCACCAGGTCGTGCGCGATGACGACGAGCCCGTCGTTGGCGCGTTGGGGGTCGTTGGCGGGGTCGAGGAGGCGACGCAGTGCCAGGGCATCGGGCGCCGAAGAGGCGCGCTCGAGCAGCGTGCGTCCGGGTGGGGTGAGGTTGTCGGGAGCCGCGATGAAGTCGTGGAGCTCGGTGTCGAGCCGGCGCATGTGGTCGACGTGGTCGGTGGAAGCGAGTACGACGTGCGCCAGTTGCGTGACGCCGGGCCCGACGGGTGCCTTGATCTGACGTCCGGCGCACACGACGAGGTGCACGGCGTCGGGTGGCGCCGCGTGGGAGCGCCCGAGATACTCGTCCGACGGGTCGACGCGCGTGTCGAAGCCGCGCCGCGCGAGCTCGCGCACAAGGCCTGCCTGCACGGCGCCGCCGATGAAGAACTGGTCGGTGCGGACGTCGAGCTGGTACGGCACGCCGCGGGCGAGTCGCGGTTGCAGCTGGGCGGCGAGTCGTCCGACCGCGTCTTCCGCGCGCGTGTCGTCCGGGCGGGCCGAGTCGGCGAACGCGACCGCGACCGGGGCGATCGCGAGGACCCCGACCGCCGCCGCGACGGCCGCGCCGCGCACCGCTGAGAGTCGGGCGCCGAGGTGTCGTTCGGCGCGCGGTGCGAGTGCGCGCACGCCGTTCAGTGCGAGCGCGCACCACACGAAGCAGCCGATCGGCCACATCTGCAAGATGCGGTACAGCGGCGCCCCGTCGAAGTACACCGGAACGCGCGACACGACCGCGGTGGCAGTGGTGAGCGCGACGAGCGCGGTTGCAGCTGCCGCTGCGGCAATCCGATCGCGGCGTCGCACCGCGCACGCGAGCGAGACGACCAGCGCGCCCACGACCGCGAGCGCCGAAATGACCCGCAACGGTCCGAGCGAACTCCACGTGCGACTGATCGCACCGATCCCCGCGCCCTGGCGCGCGAAGAGCGGCGGTACGCCGATCGCCTGCACGTCGAGCCGCAGCGTCCAGTCGAGCCCGACGAGCCGACCGTGTTGACGACCGAAGCTGCGCGCGACGGCCGAGAGGTTCCCCGGCGAGTGCGCGAACTGGTCGTACAACGGCAAGGCCCAGGCCACCGCGAGCGCGGCCAACGAGATCCCCGAGGTAATCAGCGCCTCCCGCCGCCACGCGAGCCCCCGACGGGCGTGACTCCGAAACGTGAGGGCAACGCCCGCGACCCCGACCATAAGCATCGCCGCGGCCAGCGGCGCGTAGAGGAGATGGGCCTGGGCCACGAACGAACCGACGATCGCCACGCCGACAAGGGCGCGCGGGCGGCCCGCCGCCGCGACCCCCGCAAACGTGCACAACGCGAATACCGACAACAGCGCAATGTACGGATTCAACGGATCAACGATCCACTGTCGTCCGAGCGCCCACAACAAGACCGACAACAGCGCGAGCGTGCCGGCCGCCGCGCGCCATCCGAGCAGCCGCGCGACCACCCACCCGACGACGACCAGCGCGGCCGCATTCACGAGCGCAGCGCCGACCAGGATGCCAACCGGCGACGATCGTGCGACACGTTCCGGCACGGCGAGCGTCCAGAACAACATCGGGCCCGGATGATGCGCATGCTCGTTACCGGCGAGATCGGCCGCGTCGTGACCGATCGTCGACGGCATCCCGACCAGGGGGGTACGCGAAGACAGCACGTCGTGCGCGAGGATGGCGACGTCCGCGTCGTCGCTCACCGGCCGCCAGCCCCGGTGCGCTTGCGTGCCGACCGCAACGAACAGTGGCGCGACCGCCAGCACAAGCATCGCGAGGAACCAGGCCGGCGGCCGACCGTCGGTCTCGGACGAGCCGGCACGCGCCACGGCGCCGAAGGCTAGTAGCGCCGGTGTGATGGCGTGCTGCTCTCCACGAATCCGAGATGGGGTATCGCGTTTTGACGCAGGGGCAATCGGGTCACCGATATCCGCTAGTGGGGCAAGTGGCAATCCGACGCGTAGCGGAGCAGCGAGTCTGAACGCAGCCGCCTATTGGACCCGGATGCTCGAGTCACAGCGTCGGATCGCCGACACGCGGCGGTTCAGCAGAGCGCCGCCGTCCCGGATTGGGGTCGGATGCGAAGGTCGAGCGGGCCGGTGTCGGCGCGCAGTGTGTACGTCGGCGCGCAGTGTGTACGTCGGCGCGCGTGGCGTCAGGAGTAGACCGCCGAACGGCAGCCAGCCGGTTGTCG
>JAUZEM010000226.1 GCA_030839005.1 Actinomycetota bacterium
GTCCTCAAGCCCGACGTCTCCCTCGCGGCCGAGACGATCGTCGGCGAGGGGGTGACCATCCCGTCCGGGACGCGGATCTCGGGTGGGCGCGTGCCGGCCGAGCGCGAGTAGGGAGCACCGGCGTGCAGGCGTTGGTCACGGGCGGCGCGGGATTCATCGGCTCGACCCTCGTCGACCGGCTGCTCGCCGAGGATTGGCGCGTCGACGTGATCGACGACCTGTCGAGTGGTTCGCTCGCCAACCTCGCGACGGCCCGGACGCTGCCCGATCGTCGATTCTCCTTCCACCGGCTCGACCTCGCGTCGCCGGCCGTCGTCGATTTGATCGGGCACCGCCGCCCCGACGTGATCTTCCACCTCGCCGCGCAGATGGACGTCCGGGTCTCGGTGGCGCGGCCGGTGTTCGACGCGACGGTCAACGTGATCGGTTCGCTCAACGTGTTCGAGGGTGCGATCGCGGCAGGAGTGAAGAAGGTGGTGTTCGCGGGATCCGGCGGAACGCTCTACGGCACCCCGGAAAGGATTCCCACCAAGGAGAGTGCCGCGCAACGTCCGGAGTCGCCGTACGGGGTCGCGAAGAAGGCCGTCGGTGAGTACCTCTACTACTACCGGAACCAGCGCGGGCTCGAGTACACCGTGCTCGCGCTGGCGAACGTGTACGGACCGCGCCAGAACCCGCACGGTGAGGCAGGTGTCGTCGCGATCTTCTCGTACAAGCTGCTCGACCGCGAGCGCCCTTCGATCTTCGGTGACGGATCGCAGACCCGCGACTTCGTCTACGTCGATGATGTCGTCGACGCGTTGATGCGCGCGGTCGAGAAGGGCGGCGGGCTGACGTTGAACATCGGCACGGGCGTCGAGACGAGCGTGCAGCAGCTCTACGACATGATGGCGAAGCTCACGGGTTTTCGCGAGGCCGCCCACCACCACGCGGCGCGAACCGGCGAGTTGCAACGCAGCGCCGTCGACGCGAGCCGCGCCGGGATCCACCTGGGTTGGAAGCCGTTCACGGTGCTCGAGGACGGCTTGGCTCGCACGCTCGAGCACTTCAAGGGTCAGCGCGCCGGCGTCCGTTGACGTCGGTGTCTCACCCGGCGAAGCGGCGGATCTCGTCGAGCGGCACGGGCGGTCGGGTCCGGCCGACGTACGCGGGATCAGGGAGACCGACGAGCACGAGCGCATGCGGCAACCACTCGACCGGCAACGACAGCGCGTCGCGCGCCTCCTCGGGACAGAAGATGGGCGCGGCGACCCAGCACGACGCGAGGCCGCGATCCGTCGCGGTGAGCATCAGGTTCTCCACCGCGGCCCCCAGCGAGAGCAGAGCCATACCCCATTCGGCGCGCTGGCGGCGCTCGTCCGGATAGCGGTCGAGACCGTTCCACGTAAGACAGCCGACGACGAACGCCGGTGCCCGCACGAGCTTCTGGTACGAGGCGTCGACCAGCTCGTCGACGCGCTCGGCCGCGACGCCGTCGGTCAGGAGGTCGCGGCGCCAGCGCACGCCCATGCCCTGCGCGAGCGCGCCCTTGGCGTCGTCGGTGTCGACGACGACGAATCGCCAGGGACGCGAGTGATGGGGCGCGGGCGCGAGGCACGCGGCCTCCACGATCGCGTCGAGATCGGCGCGCGGGACCGGATCGGCCCGGAACGCCCGGATCGACCGACGGGCCTCGACGAAGGCGGGGACCGCGCTCAGCGGAAGAGGTCCTCGTTCGTCGGGCGGATCAGCTCCCGCACCGAGCCTTCCCGAAGCCACGCCGGATCGACGCCGCGGACGATCGCGGCCGGGACGTTCGTCGCCTTGCCCATTACCAGCTCCGCGGCGGACGCGATCTCGTCGGCGACGGCCACTTCTGTCGCCTGCAGCACTCGGCCGAGCGCGTCCGGCGTCTCGCGCAGGTCGACCACGGCCGCGATCCCACTCACGCCGATCGCGACGTCGGTGAGGCCGCGCCGCCACGGCCGGCCGAAGGTGTCCGACACGATCACGGCCACCTCGACGTCCGCGCGGGCCCGCAGCGCATCGCGCACGTGCCGGGCGGAACGATCGGCATCGATGGGGAGGAGCGCCGCCCAGCCGTGCGCGACGTTCGACAGGTCGATGCCCGCATTCGCGCACACGAAGCCGTGCCGGGTCTCGCTGATGATGAGGTCGCCCCGCCGGCGGACGATGCGCACCGACTCCGACTCGACGAGCGCGCGGCGCGCGTCGAGATCATCGGGGTCGAGGGGCACGAGGCGGTTCTCGGCTTTCGATACGACCTTCTGCGTGATGACGAGACAATCGGCGTTGGTCAGAGGCGTGCCCTGAGCGCGCGCCGCGTCGGCAATGAACAGGGCGAGCTCGTCGCCCGGACAGATTTCGCCGATGCCCTCGATCGGAATGATGGAGAGCGTCACGCCACCGCGGCGAGCGTCTCGGCGGCGAGCGCGGCCGCGATCTCCGGGCTGCGCATCATCGTGTCGGTCACGACTGCGTGTACGCCGACCGCTTCGACTTCGGCGGCGCGCTCGGCGTCAACCGCGTCGATCACCAGAGAGCCGCAGAACTCGGCGTAGGCGCGGGCGACGCCGACGCACGACACCTCGATGCCGAGCGGCGCCATCAGCCGGTCAGCCGGGCCCTTGACGGGCGCGCCGCCGACGATCGGACTTACGCCGACGACACGGTCGCGCCGCGCCGCCAGCGCGTCGCGCACGCCGGGAACCGCGAGGATCGGACCGATCGAGACCACGGGATTCGACGGGCAGATCACAATCGTGTCCGCGAGCGTCAGTGCTTCGAGCACGCCGGGCGCGGGACGGGCGTACTCCGCGCCAACGAAGCGGACCGCGACCACAGGAGGCTCGGCCCGCTCACCGACGAACCACTGCTGCATCGCCAGCTCTTCGACGCGATCGGGGCGTTGCACGGTGATGCGGGTCCGAACCGGGTCGTCGGTCATCGGCAGCAAGCGGACGTCGACCGACCAGGCGCGCGTGATCTCGGCCGTTACCGCCGACAGGGGAGCGCCGGCCCGCAAGCGTGCAGTCCGGAAGAGGTGGGTCGCGAGATCCTTGTCGCCGAGCCGGAACCAGGTGGGGACGTCGTAGCGTGCAAGCGCGTCGAGCGTTGCGAACGTCTCGCTCTCCAGCCCCCAGCCCTGCGCGAGGTTCGACGCGCCCGCGAGTGTGTACGTGACCGAGTCGAGGTCGGGCGAGACGTACAGCCCGTGGAACTCGTCATCGTCGGCGGTGTTGACGATTGCCACCACGTCGACGGGCGGAACGACGCGTACCAGCCCGGCGAGGAATCGGGCGGCGCCGACGCCACCGGCAAGAGTCGCAAGCACGCTGCGACCCTACCGCCGGCGATCGAGGACGTCGGTCCCGCGAAGAGCCGGTCAGGCTGCGTTGCCCGCGAGCTCGCGCACACGCGCGGCGACCGGCTCCATCGCCTGGACGACCCGCTCGGGCAGGTCGCCGAGTTGGGCTTGCACCTGACCGACGACGGGCTCGACGCGCTTGCCGAGCTCGTCGCGCAAGGCCCCGGCGCGAGCGACCGTGTTGCGAACCTGCGTCTGGGCTTGCGTGCGCGCGGAATGCCTCTGGCTGTCGAGCGCGCTGCGCGCCTCGCGAGCGCGACCTGCGAAACAGCCTCCGACTCCGGTCACCCGCTCGCGCGCGGCGCGAGCTCCGTTCTGGGCCTGCTGGAAGCCCATGACACCGAGACCGACCGCGATGTAGCCGGCGTCGGTGAGTGTCTTCTTCGCGTTTGTGGGCATTGCGAATCCTCCAAATTGTGGGGGCGGGGAATTGTCGAGGGAAACGACACTTTGGGTGACGGGTCCGTGTCGGACACCATTTAGGACAGATGCGGGTGGGCAAAGGAGGCCGCCCGCGACTGCTCGCGATAATAGCAGAAAGTGCTAACTGTTGCAAGCATTCGTGATCGCGCGCACATAATTGGGACCCCGGCCGGGCTATCCTCTCCCGGCCTCATGGAGACGATCGACCCCGACTCGCTCAGCGCCGAGCTGCTCGAGCGTGACGACGAGACCGAACCGGCCCAGGCCGTCCCGCCCGTTGTCGTCGTCATGATCACCAACGACCCCGGTCCGTGGTTCGAGGAGAGCCTCGCGGCCCTGGGGGCACAGGATTATCCGGCCCTGTCGGTCCTCGTCCTCGACAACGGCTCGGCCGAGGATCCGACCGACCGGATCGCCCACGCGTTGCCGGGTGCCTTCGTGCGGAGGTGCACCGGTCAAGGTGGCTTCGCCGCGGCGGCGAACGAGGCGCTGGCATCGGTCGAAGGAGCGGTGTTCCTGCTCTTTTGCCACGACGACGTCGCTCTCGATCCCGACGCGGCCCGCCTGCTGGTCGAGGAGGCGTACCGGTCGAATGCCGGCATCGTCGGGCCGAAGGTGGTCGATCGCGACAATCCCGACATTCTCCTCGAGGTCGGGATGTCGGTCGACCACTACGGGGTCCCGTTCTCGGGAATCGAGCCCCACGAAGTCGACCAAGAGCAGCATGACGGCGTCCGCGACGTCTTCTTCGTATCGCACGCGGCGATGCTCGTGCGCTCCGACCTCTTCCACGAGCTCGGAGGCTTCGACCCGGCCACGTTCCCGGGTGCCGACGACATCGATCTGTGCTGGCGCGCCCGGCTCGCCGGCGCGCGAGTGATCGTCGCGCCCGCGGCGCGGGTTCGCCACGGTCGCGCGACGGTCGTCGCGGCCCGTCGTACCCGCGATCGCGACCGACCTGCGCTCGAGCTCCGCGACGAGATCCGTTCGCGCGTACGGCTGCTCTGCAAGTCGTACGCGGCGCCCGCGCTCGTATGGGTGCTGCCCGTCGCCTTCGTGCTGAACTTGTCCGAGGCCGTTGGCTTGCTGTTGACGGGCCGGGCGGCGCGGGCGCGCGCCGTCGTCGCGGGTTGGTTCTCTGTGTTCGCCCA